>JBGTAJ010000212.1:0-40315 GCA_041749915.1 Flavobacteriales bacterium | reverse complement strand
GAACTGGCCACCTTCACCGACCCCGCGATGGCCCGCGCGCTCTGTGCCAGGCCCGCGCCGAAAGCCGAGCTGCTGTCACGGGAAAGCACCCTCACTGCCGCTCTGGCCAGCCTTCCGGGCATGAACGGTGTGCTCCTTTCGGATGTCATGGGCACTTTGGCGAACGACATGCTCTACAAGGTGGACCTTACGAGCATGGCGCATGCCCTGGAGGTGCGGACCCCGTTCCTGGACAAACGCGTCGTGGAGTTCGCCTTCGCACTTCCTGCTGAGGCCAAACTGCGAAGGGGGAGCGGAAAGCACATCCTCCGGGAGACCTTCGGTCACCTCCTGCCCTCGCAGGTGATGACCCGGTCCAAGAAAGGCTTCGAGGTACCCATGCTCGACCTGCTGAACGGTCCCTTGGCACCGCTGGTGGACAGGGCCTTGGACAAGGAGGTCATCCGGGGAGCTGGTCTTTCCCTGGAGGCCGTGAACACCGTGGTCCGTCGCGTTCGCTCTAAAGATCCGGGCACCACCGAGGCAACTTTGCACGCGGTGCTCGTCTATCTATCATGGTGGAAGCGACACGGCCAACACTGACCCCGGACAGGGCGGTATGGTCGGGCGTGCTACCTTCACCGCGCTCCTGAATGCCCCGCATCCTACGCATCATCAACCGCTTCAACCTGGGCGGTCCCACGCACAACGCGGCCTACCTGACCCGCTACCTCCCGGGCGAGTTCGAGACGCTATTGGTGGGCGGCAGCCAGGAAGCCAGCGAAGAGGGCAGCCACCACATCCTGGACGCCATGGGTGTGAAACCGCTGATCCTGCCGGAACTGCAGCGCGAGGTGGCGCCGTGGCGCGACCGGGGGGCCTACCGGCGGATCAAGGCGCTGATCAGGGAGTTCAAGCCGGACATCGTGCACACCCATGCTGCCAAAGCGGGTGCCGTGGGCCGCATGGCAGCCTCTGAACTGGGCGTGAAGGCCATCGTCCACACCTTTCACGGCCACGTGTTCCACAGCTACTTCGGACCGGTCCGGACGGCGATGTACAAGAACATCGAGCGTTTCCTGGCTCGCCGCTCGTCGCGCATCGTCGCCATCAGTGAAAAACAGAAGGTCGAGCTGGTCGATGAGCACCGCATCTGCGAGGCCGACAAGGTGAGCGTGATCCCCTTGGGCTTCGACCTCTCCCGCTTCCACGCGGACCAGGAGGCCAAACGGAGCCTCTTCCGGAGGGTTTACGGGGTCGCCGAGGACGAGATCGCTGTCGGCATCGTGGGAAGGCTTGTCCCCATCAAGAACCACGACCTTTTCCTGGATGTGGTGGATCAGGTGAGCCGCGAGACCGGCGCCAAGATCCGCGCCTTCATCGTGGGTGACGGGGAGGAACGGGAGCGGCTGCAACAACGGACCGCGGACCTGGGGCTTTCCATGGTGCAGGGACCTTATTTCAATGGTCACGGCTTCGGGCACGGGGTCAACGGCAAACCCATGGTCACCTCGGCCACCGTCACCTTCACCTCCTGGATCAAGGAGGTGGACATCGTGAACGCGGGCCTGGACATCGTGATGCTCACCAGTTTGAATGAAGGCACGCCGGTGAGCCTGATCGAGGCACAGGCGGCGAACCGCCCCATCATCAGCACCCGAGTGGGTGGGATCGAGAACGTGGTGATCCCTGGTGGAACGGCACTTCTGAGCGAGAGCGGGGACCGCGAAGGTCTGCGGACGCACCTCTCACGCCTTGTGCAGGATGCATCGCTCCGGCAGCGAATGGGCATGGGCGGATGGGAGCACGTGCAGCAACGCTATCACTATACCCGGCTGGTCTCGGACATGGCTGAGCTTTACAAGGGTCTGCTCCACTAGGATCCCAGCGCCGCGGAACGTTACTTTTGCCCGTACATGAAGCTTCTACGACGTACAGGTTGGCCTTTCCTCATGGGCTTGCTCCTGCTTTCCGGTTGCACGATCAACCGGGACATCATGTTCAAGACGGACAACCAGTTCGTATTCGACGAATTCAAGGATTCCACCGCCCTGCAGCTGAAACTGCAGCCCAACGATGTCTTCCAGTTCCGGCTCTTCGCGAATGACGGTTTCAAGATGATCGACCTGATCAGCGAAGGGGCCACCCGGGAGGCGCAACAGCTGGTGAGAACAGCCTTCAGCTACACCATCGAGTTCGACGGTCTGGCGAAGATGCCCTTGCTTGGACGGGTCCCTTTGAAGGGCCTGACCGTGCGCGAAGCGGAGCTGATGCTGGAGGAGAAATACGCGAAATACTATAACAAACCCTATGTGCAGCTGCTGGTCGTCAACCGCAGGGTAGTGGTCTTTCCGGGTGGTGGCGGTGATGCGCGCTTGATCCCCTTGGAGAACAACAACACCACCTTGCTGGAGGTACTGGGCCTGGCCGGTGGTGTGAACAAGCGGGGAGATGCGCGGAAGGTCAAGGTCTTCCGATATGACAACACAGGGAAGCGACTGGTCTACCAGTTCGACCTGTCCACCATCGATGGTCTGCAGTACGCCGACATGGTCATGCAGGGTGACGACGTGGTGTATGTTCAACCCAATCCGGATATCGCACGGGAGGCCCTGCAGGACATCACACCCATCGTGGGCCTGTTGACCAGTATCGCATTGATCATCGGCATTTTCCGCGGGTTCAACTAAGGTCCTCCAGATGCTCAGTGAGGACATCAGTCAGCGCAATCTCAACTTCGAGAGCTACAAGGAGCGCATCACGAACTTCAGCAATGAGTTCGAGCTGGGCCTGTTCCTCTACATCGTTCGTCGGAGTCTCTTGTGGATCGCGCTCAGCATCCTCCTGGCCCTTGCCAGCGCCTTTCTCTACCTGCGCTACACGGCCCCGACCTATGAATCGCGGACCATCCTGCAGCTGCGCGAGAGCAATACAGCTCAACAGATCCTGAACGTTGAATCCTTCGTGGAGGACAAGAACCTTCAGGCCAATGTGGAGCTCATGCGTTCGCGCTTCTTCATTTCGAAAGCGATCGAGCGCATGCCGCTGGAGGTCAGCTACTTCAATCGCGGCCAGATCCTGACCGAGGAGTTCTACACCCGCTCCTTTTTCAACGTCAAGGAGCTTTCCATATTGAACGACCGCATTCTCGACATTCCCATCCAGCTCAACCTGAACGAGCCGAATGCGGTCTCCATCAGCTATACCGTTGGTGATCGTCCGTTCAACTTCACTTTCGCGGCCAACGAGATCATCCGTACACCGCATTTCAGTTGCATCCTGGACCTGAGCAAACGCCAGACCCAGGGAACGGACAACGAGGACCAATCCCTTTATATGAAGTTCAACTCCCGCAAGGCCTTGGTCTCGCGGTATTCCCGCCAGATCAACGTGCGCATCGCGGATGGTAACGCACAGACCGTGGAGGTGACCTGCATGGATGAGAACCCCTTCCTGGCAAGGGACCTTGCACAGGCGATGGCGGAGACCTTCATCGACTATGATGTGGAGCGAAAGACGGAAAGCGCGGAGAGCATCATCCGTTTCATCAGGGCACAGAAGGATACGGTGTTCGAACAGTTGCGTTCGTCAGAATTCAAGCTCCAGGACTTCAAAGTGGAGAACAAGGTGGCCAACCTGGAACAGCTTACCCCCATGTACCTGGACCAGAGCAAACGGTACGAGGAGGAGGTGGTGAAACTGGCCATGGACATCGCCTTGCTCAAGGAGATCGGAGATGCCACGGAAAAGCCGCTGCCGGAGATCAACGTGTACGACCTGATGCCGCTGCTCGTGGGCACCGAATACCACCAGACGCTTTCGAGCATGATCCGCACCATGGAGGAACTGCTGGGCGAGCGGGACGCCATCTACCTGGATGCCACCGAAAAGCACCAGGCGGTGATCTCGCTTGAATACCAGATCGGCGTGCAGAAACGCATGATCCTGGAAAGCATCAGCACCCTTCTTGGCCGGGCGGAACGGCGCATGGCCGAGCTTGACGCCCACCTGAGCGACTTCGAACGCAAGTTCATCACTCTTCCGGAAAAGGAACTGCAGTATGCCCGCATCGAGCGTGTCTTCAATATCAACGAGAAGTACTACACACAGCTTCTCGAGAAGGACATCGAATACCGGATCAGCAAGGCCGGCTTTGTACCCGAGAACCAGATCCTGGAAGAGGCTGAGCATCCTTCGGCGCCGCTTGCGCCCAAACGGGACATTGTACTGATCTCCTATCTTCTTGCCGGGGTGATCATGAGCCTGGTGATCGTACTGGTCCGGTACATCCTTCATGACAACATCACATCGTTGCATGACATCTCGAAGTTGGCACATGCCTCCATCGGCATTCTGGGCATGATCCCCAAATACAAGAAGGACATCCCCATCTCCCAGCTGCTCATCGACAAGAACCCCAAATCGCTCATCGCCGAGTCCTTCCGCAGCATCCGAACGAACCTCCAGTTCGTGGACAATTCACCCGGCCCCAAGACCATTGCGGTGACCAGCACGATCTCGGGCGAAGGGAAGACCTTCGTGGCGATCAACCTGGCGGGGATCATCTCCTTCAGCGGCAAGCGTGTCATCATCCTTGACCTTGACATGCGCAAACCGAAGATCCACCTGGGCTTCGGCGTGGAGAACATCAGTGGCATGAGCACACTGCTGATCGGCAAGGACACGATGGAGAACTGCATCCAGCACAGCAACCTGGAAGGCTTGGACTTCATCACCGCAGGTCCCATCCCCCCCAATCCTTCGGAGCTCATCATCAATCCACGCATGCAGCAGGTGATTGATGAACTGAAACGCAAGTATGATGTCGTGCTCATCGATAATCCGCCGGTGGGTCTGGTCACTGATGGCATCCCCATGATCCAACAGGCGGACTACCCCATCTACATCTTCCGGTCGGACTACAGCAAGAAGCAGTTCGTGCAGAACGTGGACCGCCTGATCAATGAGAACAACATCACACGGCTCAGTGCGATCCTCAATGGCGTGGATATCGACCGGAATAAGTACGGTTATAACTACGGCTATGGCTACGGATACGGATACGGCTATGGCCAGGGCTATGGTGGTGGCTACTATGAGGACCGGAACACCAAGGCCCGGACCGGCTTTTTCAACTGGCTGCTAGGACGATCCTGATGACCGCTGAAAACACTCCGATCCAAGGCTTGGTGCGGCTACGCCCGAGGATATTCGCCGATGAACGGGGCCGCTTCGTGGTCACCTTCGACCAGGCCAGATTCAGGGAACTGACAGGCGTTTCCGATGCGTTCGTGCAGGACAATGAGAGCACCTCCCATGCAGGGGTGCTTCGGGGTCTTCATTTCCAGTTGCCCCCCGCAGCCCAAGGCAAACTGGTCCATGTGACCCGTGGTGCAGTCCTGGATGTGGTCGTGGACCTGCGACCGGACAGCAGCACTTTCGGCGAGCATTTCAAGCTGAAGCTGGACGCCAGAGAGAAAGAGATGCTCTGGGTACCTCCCGGCTTTGCACACGGCTTCGTGGCCCTGGAAGATCATACCGTTTTCTCCTACAAATGCACGGCGTTCTACGACCCCGCCATGGAGCGATGCATCCGGTGGGATGACCGCGACCTCGGTATAGACTGGGAGGTGGAGGAACCCATTGTGAGCGCCAAGGACAAAGTGGGAGGCGCATTTGGCGAACGGAAATGGTGGCCAGCGGGCCAGGAACAGGCATGAACCACATGTACAGTTCCACACAGCTCTTCCTCATCTACTCCGGCCTGTTCTTCACAGCGCTGGTCTTCAGCCTGTTGGTGAACTCCCTCTTCATGCGATTCGCCCGCACCCTGGGCATCCGGGAGTCGGAGCGGATGCTTGTGCGCTGGAGCAGCACATCGAAACCGGCCTTTGGGGGCATCGGGTTCTACATCCTGTTCCTCGCCAGCTTCACCCTGCATGGGGTGATCTTTCCGGGTCAGGGGCAGAACACGCTCAGGCCCGACCTGTTCGGGCTTCTGTTGGCCACATCGCTTGGTTTCCTCATGGGCCTGGCGGATGATGCCTACAACACACGCCCCCTGCTCAAATTCCTCGTCCAACTGGCCTGCGGTGCCATCCTTGTCGCCTCCGGGACCCGTATTGAACTCTTCAGCACAGCGGAAGCCAATGTGGCCATCACCCTGCTCTGGGTGGTGGGCATGATGAACTCCATCAATATGCTGGACAACATGGACGGGATCACCACCACGGTCAGCATCGCCATTCTTTCCGCCGGGCTGTTGGCACTGTGGGTCGTCGGTCCCATTGAGCCGGTGTTCGTGGTGCTCATCATCGGGGTGATGGGCGCCCTTTGCGGATTCCTGTTCTTCAACTGGCATCCTTCACGCATGTACATGGGTGATACGGGAAGCCAGTTCCTCGGGGTGTTCCTGGCCTTTGTGGGCATCCGTTTCTTCTGGAACACTCCCTCGCTCGAAGGGCACTTGGAACCGGCCAGACAGATCGTCACCACGCTCATGGTCTTTCTGCTGCCTATCGTGGACACCACCATTGTTTCCATCAACCGCATCCTCCGAGGTTCGTCCCCCTTCGTAGGTGGACGTGACCACACCACGCACCACCTGGGCTATGCAGGACTGAGCGATGGACAAGTGGCGCTGACCTTCATGGGGCTGTCGTTCCTGCATGTGTTCCTTGCCTTTGTCATGTTCCGGTTCATCCCCGTCTGGGGGAACATCCACACCATCATCTTCGTTTCATATGCCATCGTGCTCTTCGGCACGTTCTTCTCGCTTACCCGCCGAACCGGTCCCGATCGCCCATGAACACGCCCTTCCGTCACATTTTTCCGACCCTCGGTCGCATCGGCCTGCTGACGATGGTGCTCCTGCTGGGAGCCATCGGTGTGCACTTGTTCACGTATTCCTCCATCGACGCCAACAGTGACCTTGACCACCAACGGCATTTCAACGACAGTTACAAGGTCTTCTCCTTGACCCTCCCGAACGAGCTTTCCTTCTGCGACATGCCCGTGCCAATGGAACGGTTGGATGTGCGGGAACGTCTGGACCGTGAACTGCTTGTGAACACCTACTGGCAGAGCAACACCCTGCTGGTGCATAAGCGGGCCAACCGCTGGTTCCCGATGATCAGCGCCGTTCTCTCCCGGGAAGGCGTCCCGGATGACATGAAGTACATCGCCGTGATCGAAAGCGGTTTCGCCAATGTGGTCTCACCTGCAGGCGCCGCCGGTCCGTGGCAGTTCATGAAAGCCACAGCGATCTCCTACGGACTGGAGGTCAACGATCAGGTGGACGAGCGTTACCACATGGAGAAGAGCACGGCCGCAGCGGCCCGGTACCTGAAGGATGCATACGCCACCCATAAGGATTGGGCACTGGCAGCGGCTTCCTACAACCTGGGACAAGGTGGCGTGAGCAAACAATTGAACCGGCAGCAGTCAGAGCAGTATTTCGATCTGCAGTTGCCCGAGGAGACCTCCCGCTATGTGTTCCGCATCCTGGCCATGAAGGAGATCATGCGCGATCCCGAGCGCTACGGATTCCACCTGCGCAAACGGGACCTATATGAGCCCTATCGCACTCGCTCGGTGGAAGTGACGACATCGGTCGCCGACCTCACCGCGTTTGCGTTGAGCGAGGGTACCGACTACCGCACCCTGAAGCTCTTGAACCCTTGGCTGCGCGATTCCAAACTGAGCGTTCCTGAGGGACGGTCCTATTCCATCCTGCTCCCCGCGGAGGGATTCAATGATGCCGTCACGACCGATTGAACGGCCCATGGCACGAGCGAAGGAGATCAAGGACCTGCCGATCGGCGCCGGCCCTGAGCACGAGAACAGCGAACCGGAGTATATCGAAGTGCTCGGTGCACGGGTGCACAACCTGAAGGACATCGATGTGCGCATTCCCCGTGATCGCCTGGTGGTGATAACGGGACTGAGCGGCAGTGGTAAGAGTTCCCTGGCCTTTGATACCATCCATGCCGAAGGACAGCGCAGGTACATCGAGACCTTCAATGCGTATGCCCGGCAGTTCCTTGGTGGCATCGAACGGCCTGATGTGGACCTCATCAGCGGCCTGAGCCCGGTGATCGCCATTGAACAGAAGACCATCAGCCGGAACCCACGGAGCACGGTGGGAACGATCACCGAGATCTACGACCTGTTGCGCCTGCTGTACGCCAGGGTGGGCCAGGCATACAGCCACGTGACGGGCGAACGCATGGTGCGCTACACCGATGGGCAGATCCTGGAACTGCTGCAACGCGAATACAATGGACAGGAGATGCTCATCCTTGCTCCCTTGGTGCGCGGCAGGAAGGGGCATTATCGCGAGCTCTTTGAGCAGCTTTTGCGCCAAGGGTTCCTTCGGGCCCGTGTGGACGGTACCGTGATCGAGATCACCGGAAGACCCCGGCTGGACCGCTACAAGGTGCATGACATCGAATTGGTGGTGGACCGGATCAAGGTCAATGCGGCCAACACCAAGCGCCTGGCGGAGACCTGCAACACCGCCATGAAGTATGGCAAGGGCAGCCTCATGGTCGTGGACCTGAAGGGAGGCCATTCGCGCTACCTGAGCCGGAACCTGATGTGCCCGACGAGCGGGATCGCCTATGAGGAACCGGAACCCAACCTGTTCAGCTTCAACAGTCCCTATGGCGCCTGTCCACGGTGCAGCGGCCTCGGACAGGTGACGGAGGTGGCCTTGGACAAGATCGTGCCCGACAGGAACAAGAGCATCCGCAAGGGCGCCCTGATCCCCTTGGGCACGTACAAGAATTCCTGGATCTTCAAGCAGCTGGAGGCTGTCGTCGGACAGTTCGGCCATGATCTGGACACGCCCGTCGCCGACATGGACGATGCCGTGATATCCTCCCTGCTCAATGGACTGGACGAACCGCTACGCGTGAGCAGTTCCGTGGGCCTCAGTGACCGGACCGTCCAGTTCGAGGGGATCATTCCCTTTGTGCTCGAACAGGCCAACGAAGGACCGAAGAGCGCCCAGAAATGGGCGGCCAGCTTCACGCACATGGTCACCTGCCCCGAGTGCAAGGGTGCCCGCCTCAAGCGGAATGCGCTGCACTTCAAGCTGGACGGTCATACCATCTTCGAGCTTTCCAGCATGAGCATCACCGATCTCCACCAACTGATGGGTGGGCTCATCGACCGCTTGGATGAGAAATCGGTCGCCATCGCACGGGAGGTGGTCAAGGAGATCACTGGTCGGAGCAAATTCCTGCTCGATGTGGGCCTCGAATACCTGACGTTGGACCGCAGCGCGCGCACCTTGAGCGGCGGTGAGGCCCAACGGATCCGCCTTGCCACCCAGATCGGCAGCCAGTTGACGGGTGTGCTCTACATCCTGGACGAGCCCAGCATCGGGCTGCACCCACGCGATGACCGGCGCCTGATCGGCAGCCTCCGCGACCTGCGCGATGCCGGGAACAGCGTGCTGGTGGTGGAGCACGACAAGGAGATGATGATGAGCGCCGACCACCTGATCGACATCGGCCCGGGAGCCGGGGAGCATGGCGGTCGCATCGTGGCCCAGGGCGATCCCCATCAACTGGCCCAAGGCGACAGCACCACGGCACGCTACCTGCGCGGTGAACTGAGCATTCCCGTACCGGTCAAGCGCAGGATGGGCAATGGGGAGCGCATCACGCTGACCGGAGCCACAGGCAACAACCTGAAGGATGTGGACATCGACCTGCCGCTGGGCAAGTTCATTTGCGTCACCGGGGTAAGCGGCAGCGGGAAAAGCACCCTCATCGGCGACACCCTGTACCCCATCCTCAGCAAACACTTCTACCGCAGCGAGACCCATCCCCTGCCCTACGCCTCGATCAAGGGCTTGCAGCACATCGACAAGGTGATCGAGGTGGACCAGAGCCCCATCGGCCGCACACCGCGCAGCAATCCGGCGACCTACACCGGTGTGTTCGACCAGATCCGCGAACTCTACTCCCAACTACCCTCGGCCAAGATCCGCGGGTACAAGGCCGGCCGCTTCAGCTTCAATACCGCCGGGGGACGCTGCGAGACCTGCAAGGGCGCCGGCGTGCGCACCATCGAGATGAATTTCCTGCCCGATGTGAACGTACCCTGCGAGACCTGCCGGGGCAAACGTTACGACCGCGAGACCCTGGAGGTCCGCTTCAAGGGGAAGAGCATCGCCGACGTGCTCGCCATGCCGGTGGAACAGGCCGCTGAACTGTTCGCCGACATCCCCCAGATCTTCATCAAGCTGAAGACCCTGCTGGAAGTGGGACTGGGCTATGTGAACCTGGGGCAGAGCAGCACCACCCTCAGCGGTGGCGAGGCGCAGCGCATCAAGCTCGCCAGTGAACTGAGCAAACGCGGCACGGGCCGGACTTTCTACATACTGGACGAACCCACCACCGGTCTGCACTTCGATGATGTGAAGCAGCTGATCAACGTCCTGGACCGTTTGGTGGACCAAGGCAACACCGTGCTGGTCATCGAACACAACATGGACATCATCAAGGTGGCCGACCATGTGATCGACATGGGCCCCGAAGGAGGCGGAAGTGGCGGAATGGTCGTGGCGCGCGGTACTCCTGAGGACGTGGTCCTGATGGGACGTGGCCATACCGTGCCATTCCTTCGTAACGAACTGAACTGAGCCCTGAGGAAGTGCCAAAGCCTTCCCTGAACAGGGTAACGACATGACCGCACCATGAAGAAGATCGCCAAGAACAACGAGGAAAGCGAGCGCCGGATCAAGAAGGCGTTCAAGCGCAAAGGGTGGAGCGAGGTGAAGGCCAACGACAGTTGGGCCATCTTCAAGATCATGAGCGAGTTCGTGGAGGGCTTCGAGGCCATGCAGCGCATCCGACCATGTGTGAGCATCTTCGGTAGCGCCCGTACGAAACCCGAACAGGCCGAATACAAGCTGGCCGAGGAGATCGCTTTCCAGCTCACGGGCAACGGCTACGGCGTGATCACCGGCGGAGGACCCGGCATCATGGAGGCCGCGAACAAAGGAGCGCAGCGCGGCGGAGGCACCAGCGTGGGCCTCAATATCGACCTCCCCTTCGAACAGCAGCCCAATCCTTTCATCGACAAGGAGAAGAGCATCAATTTCGACTACTTCTTCGTGCGCAAGGTCATGTTCACAAAATACTCCCAGGGCTTCATCGTGCTGCCCGGTGGGTTCGGGACCTTGGACGAGCTCTTCGAGGCCTTGACACTGATCCAGACCCAGAAGATTGGCCGATTCCCCATCATACTCGTAGGCAAACGCTATTGGCAGGGCCTGTATGATTGGATGCGGACGATGATGGGTGAGAAGTACCACAACATCAACATGGACGACCTTGAGCTGTTCAGCCTGGTCGATGAACCCGAGGAGGCTGTGGATGCGATCAATGCGTTCTACAGCAAGTACATGCTGAAGCCCAACTTCTGATCGGCCACGGGACGGAAAGCACTCGCTTCAACACCGCCATGTTGGTAGATGCCCGACCCGGCCCTTGATCACCGGGCAGGGTGCGGATACTTTTGGACGCAAGCACGTCGCGTGCACGTGTTCCTTCAATCCGCTGTCACATGGTATCAAAGCTGGTGTTGCTCGCCAATCTGTTCGGCCTCTTTCTGATCGACGCATTCTTCCTTGCGGATGTGCGCATCACTCAGAACCTGCCTCCGAGCATGGTGGCTGGAACAGAGGTGCGGGTGACCGTCACGGTGGATAAGGGCGAGCTCACCGGCTTCGCGAAGCTCCAGTTCGACCTGCCTCCTGGCATGAGCGCAACGTCCATCGAGACCAAGGGTGCATCGTTCACCTTCGCTGAAGGAAAGGCCAAGTTCATTTGGATGACGCTACCAGCATCCCCCAGCTTCAAGATCAGCTACACCCTGAGCGCCGATGCTTCCGTCAGCGGGACCAAGCAGATCCAGGGCCGGCTCTCGTACATCGAGGACAACGAGCGCAAGACCTACGAACTTCCTTCCGCTACCATCGAGATGAGCGGTGCTGTTCCTGCTGAAGTGGCACAGGCCCCTGCACCGGTTGAGGAGCAGATCATCCCCGCTTCCACGGAGGAGGACCTGGTCTCTGCCGGATCTGGCGCCCCAGTCGGCACCGTTCCCGTTGTCATCGTCGACAATGCCTCCGGCACGCCCCCCATCCAGGGACAAGGCGGAGTGATCGGGTCGCGCACCATCACCCCCGTTTCCGACAAGGAAATGGTCGTGGAGGTCATTGTCAAGAAGGGAAACATCCGTGGCTTCGGCAAACTTCAGGAGACCATTCCGGAGGGCTTCACCGCTCTTGAGAAGAACAGTGATGAGGCGATCTTCACCGCTCAGGACCGCATAGTGAAATTCGTTTGGCTGAACCTGCCCGCGCGGGAGGAGATCAAGGTGGTCTATAAGCTTCGCTCCACCTCCCAGCCTGATGGCGAGTATTCCGTGGACGGCGAGTTCGGGTACCTGCTGAACGATGAGACCCAGAAGGCTGTGGTCGGCACCTCACGTTTCTTCGTCGGTCCGAAGGCTCTGGAAATGATGGCCGCCGACCAGCAGAGCGTCAACGCCATGGACCTTACCGATCCGCAGCTGGCCGCCAGGAAACGTGCCGAGGAGGAAGCGGCCAAGGCAGAGGCCGCTCGCCAGGCCATGACCCAGGAACCGACAAAGACCACCACGCAGACCGCGGAAAAGCCTACCAAGACCCAGCGGACCGAGCCAGTAACCGCCCGCGTCCAGGGTGCGGAAAAGGGCATCACTTTCAAAGTGCAGATCACTGCAGCACATCGCGAAGTGGGCAAGGCCTACTTCGTGAACCGCCATCGCTTCAACGGAGAGTTCCAGTTGGAGCGTCATCAAGGGTGGGTCAAATACGTCACCGGACGTTATTCCACTTACAAGGAGGCACGCGAGCAGCGGGTCGGCTATGTGAGCGCTGGTCACGATTTCCCTGGTCCGTTCGTGACCGCCTACAACAACGGTGAACGCATCACGGTGCAGGAGGCCCTGATGATCTCGCAGCAGCAGTGGATCCAGTAGCCCACTGATCGCGGATGACCAGGACCATGCAACGGCACCCATTGGACAGCATCGGCAGAACGCTGATGGTGTTGGGCTGTTCCTGTTGGTCCGCGGGGCTGCTGTGGGCTCAATCGGACAGTACTGCGCTCCAGCAACCCGTTGCTCCACCTGTTCCTGCGCAAGCCTCTCCTCTCAAGGCCACATTGGGACTCGGTGCCGGCATGTTCGCGTTCTTCGGTGATATCGGGAACGACCATGCGCAATACAGTCCACTCCTGGCGAAACCTGCATTCGACCTGCGGGCCTCCGTGCCCCTGAACGATTGGTTGGAGGGCAGCCTCTATGCCCTGCATGGACGGCTGAGCATGAACGAACGGACGCCTTCCAGGAACCTGAACTTCGAGTCCCGCATCACGGTCGGTGGCTTTCAGTTCCGCTACAATTTCCACCAGTTCCTTTCACCCGACCGTGTTGTTGAACCGTTTGTGACCGTGGGGTTCGAAAGTGTGGAGTTCCTCTCCAAGACGGACAGGATGGATGGCAGTGGAAGGGTCTACAACTACTGGAGCGACGGCACCATCCGAGACATTGCAGAGGATTCGCCGAATGCCGGTGCAGCCCAGGTGATCCAGCGTGACTACGTCTATGAGAGCGATGTACGCGAACTGGACCTTGATGGCTTTGGCAAATACACGGAACAGACCTGGGCGATCCCGGTGGGCATCGGTGCCCGCATGAACCTGGGCGGGGGCTTCGATTTCCGTTTGGGCACCACCATGCACTTCACCACCACGGACCTCATGGATGGGGTTTCCGAAGAAAGCAGCGGTGATCGCAAAGGGACCTCCGGGAATGACCGCTTCCTCTATTCATCGTTCTCCCTGGGCTACGCCATACCCCTGGAGCGCAAGGCCAAACGCTCGAAGATCACGCCGCTCAACAGCGAGGAGCTCGACCTCATCGTATTGCAGGACGATGAGGATGGCGACGGCGTCAAGGACATGCTGGACGAGTGTCCCCTCACTCCTGCTGGTGTTCCGGTGGATGCGAAAGGCTGCCCGCTGGACAGTGATGGCGACGGTGTGCCCGATCATGAGGACGATGAGGCCGGTACCGCACCGGGCGCCATCGTAGATGCCCGAGGGGTGACCATCAGCGACGATGCCTTCCTGAAAGCCTGGCTGAACTTCGTGGATTCCGGGAACGTGAACATGGTCACGAGCAGCGTGGAATCCTTCGGTCCGGTCCGCAACCGGGCGACGCCTGCGACCAAGCGGGTGTATGTCGTGAAGGTCGGCTCACAGGTGGAGGGTAT
Source organism: Flavobacteriales bacterium (assembly GCA_041749915.1). Classification (GTDB taxonomy): domain Bacteria; phylum Bacteroidota; class Bacteroidia; order Flavobacteriales_F; family PHOS-HE28; genus PHOS-HE28. Next base: position 25,998 of record JBGTAJ010000212.1, on the reverse strand, counting down.
CAGCGAGGACATCATCCAACGGATCCTGAGCCTGCCCGATGTGCGCACCTTGGAACGCGGGGACACGACGTTCTATGTCGTCGGAAGTTTCGACGCCATTCCCGAGGCGCTGCGCAGGGAGCTTGAGCTCCGCGGCATGGGCATCGAAAGCCAGGTGATGGCCGAGGAGAACGGCCGCCTGATCGATGTGTCCGATGCCGTTCAGGCCGAACGTGACAGGACCCGGGGAATGGGCGCTGTGGACGATTCACGTGATGTGATCATCCGGGTCCAGCTGGGAGCCTTCCGACGCAAACTGTCGCAGAACATCTTCCGCGATGTACCCGACCTGGTGACCGTGAAGGGCGATGACGGGCTGATGCGCTATTACACCGGATCATTCACCGATGTGAACGCTGCCGCGGACCACAAGGTGCGCATGCTCCTGAACGGTTTCGAGGGTGCCTTCCTGGTGGCCTTCAAGCAGGGCAAGCGCGTGAGCATGAAGGAGACCGGCGCGAGGCTCACCGGCCCCGAGGACCTCCGGACACTGCCTTCCGGATCGGTGAACAAGGAGATGTTGCGTTACCGCGTGCAGGTGGGATCGTTCGTGGGAAGCGTCCGTGAAGTGCCCATGGAGATCATGGGCAAGTACATCGAGCTCGGCGAAGTGGAGCCTGTGAGCAATGCTGATGGCGTACGTTACTTCCACGGCAAATTCACCACCCGTGCCGAGGCTGAGGCCGCAAGGGCCAAGGTGCGCGCATTGGGCCTGGAGGATGCCTTCGTGGTGGGCGAGATGAACGGCCACATCATTCCGGCCGAGGATGCCGACCGCCTGGTCGGTGAACCCTGATACCGCTCACGCTGGTCCGGCACAAGGGACCATTCCTTCCCGTACTTTTCCCATGCAATTGCGTGGGCCGCGCCTCGTTATGCAAGCGGCCCCTTAATCCCACCATCCATGCTCCGGAGCTTCCCTGGCTTTTACGCCGCTCTTCTGTTCACCATCGCATTGGGGTCCGTCGGCTGCACCACTGAAGCTCCTCCAGCCACGCCCGATGCGGCCTTTGCGACCTACGTCGATGCCTATACCGCCGGGCACATCTCAGCACGTGGCTCCATCATCGTGCGCATTGCGGAGGATCAACGGTGGTTGGATACCGCGCAGGTTGACCTCCAGCGCATCTTCGAACTGGAACCCGCCGTGGAAGGCACAGCGAGTTGGAAGGATGATCGGACCCTGCTGTTCACACCACACCAGCGTCTGGAACAGGAACGGACCTACAACGTGCGTGTGGCGCTCAACAAGCTGATCGAGGTGCCGGCGCAACTCGCCGAACTGCATTTCGGTTTCTCCACCATCCGTCAGGGGATCCGCACCACCGTGACGGACCTGCAGAACCATTCGCTCGAGGACCTCCGCTGGCAACGGTTGGTGCTCACCGTCCGGACCAGTGATGATGCCACCGACCAGGACCTGGAGGGTTGCTTTTCCATGGAACAGGATGGACGAAAGCTCAACGGCCGATGGGAACATGCCAAGGGAGGTCGCCAACATACCCTGCTTCTGGACAGTGTTGCACGCCTGGACAACAGCAGCACGGTGGTGGTCCGTTGGGATGGCGCGCGGCTGGGGTCTGAGGACGATGCCGAACTGAGCGTGTCCATCCCCGCACGCAACGAGCTCGCCCTGATCACCTCCTCCACCTCCAGCGAGGGCGAACGCTCGGCCACCTTGCTCTTCAGCGACCCCTTGGATGACGGTCAGGACCTGACCGGAACCGTGGGCATTGCCGGAGCGGACGATCCCCGCATCCAAGTGGATGGGAACTCGGTCATCCTGTACCCTCGGGATGCTCTGAAAGGCGACCACGTGGCCTTTGTCAGTGGCGGATTACGCGATCGGGCCGGTCGTACGTTGGGGCGCGACCTGTCGGTCCCTCTCCGCTTCGATGAGTTGAAGCCTGCGGTGCGCATGGTCGGGAAGGGCACCATACTGCCCTCCACTGATGGGATGGTCATGCCCTTTGATGCCGTCAATCTCCATCGGGTGGATGTTCGCATCGTCCGCATCCGGGCATCGAACGTGGCACAGTTCCTCCAGGTCAATGACATGGACGGCCAGCGTGAACTGGCACGCGTGGGGCGCTTGATCGCCCGCCACTCGGTTCCCCTGCGCACGGTCGATGCGCCCGACCTGGGCCAGTGGAACCGATTCCACCTGGACCTCAGCAAGTACTTCAAGGCCGAGCCGGGAGCGATCTACCGGGTGGAGCTTTCCTTCGGGCTTCAGCACACACTGCTTCCCTGTGCCGGTGAACCCTCCACGACGAATGCTGAACAGTGGGAACGGAGCTGGGAAGAGGAACAGGGGGAACAGGACCAGTTGTCCGACTACTGGTACTACGACGACTACGGAGACTATTGGGGGGGTGAGGACGCCGATCCCTGTTCCGAACAGTACTACCGTTCGGCAGGTTCCGTGGCCCGCAACCTGCTCGCCAGCGATCTCGGCATCATCGCCAAGCAAGGCAACGACCGTTCCCTGCTCCTTGCCGTATCCGACCTCCGGACCACCAAGCCGTTGAGCGGCGTGGAATTGGAGATCCAAGACCTGCAACGGGAGACCTTGACCAAGGTGATGACCGATGCGGAAGGGATGGCGAACGTGCCGGCCACCGCTCATGCCCCCTTCCTCGTGGTGGCTTCGAAGGGGATCCAACGCGGTTACCTCCGGCTCGATCCAGGGGCGGCCCTTTCGGTCAGCGAATTCGACGTGGAAGGAGCCATGGTCGCTCGCGGGTTGAAGGGCTTCATCTATGGTGAACGCGGGGTGTGGCGTCCCGGGGACTCGCTCCACCTCGCCTTCATGCTGCAGGATGAACGACAGAGCCTCCCGAAGGACCATCCGGTGGTGATGGAGATCACCGACCCCCTCGGGCGTACCGTGGACCGTATGGTCCGGACGCGTGGGCTGAACGGACTCTACGCATTTGGCACCTCGACATCCGCCGACGCTCCCACCGGCATTTGGAACGCGCGGGTAAAGGTGGGCGGGGCTGTGTTCAACCGCTCCCTGCGGATCGAGACCGTGCGGCCCAATCGCCTGAAAGTGGAGCTCGACGCGCGGACGACACAGCTACTGGGCAGCGGACCGCACACCATCACGCTCCGTTCATCCTGGCTCCATGGTGCTCCCGCACGTTCACTTAAGAGCAGGGTGACTATGACGCTCAGCGCAGGCAAGGCCCTGTTCAAGGGCTACGAGCGCTACCTCTTTGATGATCTGGTGCGCTCTGTGCCGGAGACCGAGCAGGTGGTGTTCGATGGCCAGCTCAACGAGCAGGGACAGGTCGAATTCCCACTGACGCTCAATGCCGGGAACAGTGCACCTGCGCTGGTGAACGCGAACGTGGTGACCCGTGTCTTCGAAGGCGGAGGTGACGCCAGCATGGACCGCATGACCATCGCCTGCCTGCCATACGAGAGTTACGTCGGCGTGCGGATGCCCGAGCCGAGCAGTGCCTGGGGCAGCTATGTCACGGATACCAGTTACGCCGTTCCGGTGGTGGCGCTGACGCCTCAAGGCAAGCCGATCGCGGGCCGCGCGCTCACCGCACAGATCTACCGGCTGGACCATAGCTGGTGGTGGGATGGCTCCATGAACGGACCGGCCAACTACATCAGTTCCCCCCATGCCAGGCTCCGCCAGGAAATGGCGTTGACAACGGATGCCAGGGGTGCCGCTGTGCTCCGGTTCCGCATCGACCGGCCCGAATGGGGGCGCTTCGCCGTGCGCATCTCCGACCCTCAAAGCGGCCATGTGTGCGCCGCACAGGTGTACGTGGATTGGCCCGGCTGGGAAGGACGCTCACGCCGGGAGGATCCCTCGGCTGCGGCCATGTTCACCTTCAACAGCGACAAGGACTCCTACACCGTGGGTGAGGAGGCCACGCTGATCCTGCCCTCCAGCGGCACCGGCCGCGCACTGGTATCGGTGGAAACGGGAAGCCGTGTATTGCAGGCCACCTGGGTGGAGCTGAAGACCAAGGAGACCCGCTACTCCTTCCCCATCACCGCGGAGATGGCGCCGAACGTCTATGCCCATGTGACCCTGGTGCAGCCGCATGAACACACGGCGAATGACCTGCCCATCCGCCTCTATGGGGTGATCCCGCTCGTCGTCACGGACCCCTCCACCCTGTTGGAACCGACGATCACCGTCGCCAAGGAGGTCCGCACGGACGTGCCCTTCACCGTGGAGGTCGGGGAGACCAAGGGGCGTGCGATGACCTATACCCTGGCCATCGTGGATGAAGGCCTGTTGGACCTTACCCGTTTCAAGACACCCGATCCGTGGAACCACTTCCATGCCCGCGAAGCATTGGGCGTGCGCACCTGGGACCTCTATGACCAGGTGATCGGCGCCTTCGGAAGGCAGCTTCAGCGTGTCCTCGCGCTCGGCGGCAGCGATAACGCCGGTCCCGCCCAAGGCATGCGGGCGAACCGCTTCAAGCCGGTGGTGCGTTATGTGGGGCCGTTCAGCCTGGCCAAAGGCGCCAAGGGCAAGCATCAGTTCACCATCGATAACTACGTCGGGTCCGTGCGCGTGATGGTCGTCGCCACCAATGGCGTAAAGGGCTATGGAAATGCGGAACGTACGGTCCCGGTACGGAAGCCGTTGATGATCCTGGCCAGTCTCCCGCGCCAGCTTTCGCCGGGCGAGACCGTGGACCTGCCCGTGACCGTGTTCGCCATGGACCCAAAGGTCAAGGTGGTGCAAGTGGAGCTTGCCACTGACCGCGCCTATACCATACAAGGCGAGCCCAAAAGAACGGTCAACTTCAGTGCGGTCGGTGATCAGGTCGCCGTGTTCAAGGTGAAGGCCAGGGAGACCGTGGGTATTGCCCGGTTCAAGGTAACAGCGACCAGCGGGACCGAACGGGCCACCACCGAACTGGAACTGGATGTACGCCAGCCGAACCTGCCGGTCGTTGACGTGATCGAGGCGCTGATCGGTCCCGGTGAAGAACTGACATCGAAGTACAGCCCACTGGGCACCATCGGCACCAACAGTGCCCAGGTGGAACTGAGCAACATACCCCCCATCGATCTGGGCAGGCGCTTGCAATACCTCATGGACTATCCGCACGGTTGTCTCGAGCAGACCACCTCGAAGGCCTTTCCACAGCTGTACCTGGCCCGACTGGTGGACCTTCCGGGCAAGAGCGAGGAACACCTGCTGGAGAACGTGCGCGACGCCGTGCGGCGCATTGCATTGTTCCAGCGCCCCTATGGTGGCTTCAACTACTGGCCCGGCGGCGATCAGTACGATGCATGGAGCTCGGTGTACGTGGGGCACTTCCTGGTGGAGGCACAACGCAACGGCCATGCGATCCCTCAAAGCCTCCTGGGTCCTTGGCTCTCCTTCCAACGCAAGGCAGCAAGGGAGTGGAAGGACAGCAACACCAGTGAACTACCCCGGGCCGCATCGCAGTCCACCCAGGCTTACCGGCTCTATGCCCTGGCCCTTTCGCGCAATGCTGAGCTGGGCGCCATGAACCGCTTGCGCGAACGCAGCGATCTGGAATCCAGAGCCCGTTGGCTGCTTGCCGCCGCCTACGCCATGGCCGGACGGACCGATGTGGCGCAGGAGCTGACCCGTACCGCACCCACGGAGGTGATGCCATACACTGAGACCGGATGGACCTATGGAAGCGACCTGCGCGATGAGGCCATCATCGCCGAGGCACTTCTTGCCATGGGTGAACGGACGAAGGCCTTTGCGGCCGTCCAACGGATCAGCAGGCAACTTTCCTCCGGGCAGTGGCACAGCACCCAGAGCACGGCCTTCGCCCTCATGGCCGTATCGCACACCACGCTGCAGGACCGCACGGACCGCTCCATGCGCTTCGCCCTCACGATCGACGGAAAGGGCGGTGAACAGGTCTCCTCGAAAGCCATCGTTCAACGCGAGGTGAGCGCACCCGGGGCGGCCCATGACATCACGGTCAGCAATCTCGGCAAGTCGCCGCTCTACCTGCGCGTGATCCGCAAAGGGATCCCCTTGGCCGGTGAGGAGATGGAAAGCGCGAGCGGCATCCGGGCGAGCGTCCGGTACGAGGACGCATCGGGCTCGACGGTGGATGTGGGGCGTGTGGCACAGGGCGAGGACCTTGTGGCGGTGGTGACCGTGTCGCACACCGGCGTTCTACCCGACGTTCAACAACTGGCCCTTACGCAAGTGTTCCCCAGTGGATGGGAGGTCCGCAACGTCCGCATGGAAGGCACGGACCTCGCCGCAACGGGCTGGCAACCCTCCTACCAGGACCTCCGGGACGATCGTGTACTGAGCTACTTCGATCTGCCCCGCGGCAAGTCGGTCACCCTGCGCGTGCCGCTGAACGCTGCGTTCACCGGTCGTTTCTATCTGCCCGGGGTGAACGTGGAAGCGATGTATGACCACACCATCCGTTCCCGTACAAAGGGCCAGTGGGTGGAAGTGGTCCCTGCGGGGAGCAAGGATGTTCCGTGACGCGGTGAACCCGTGATCAAGGCTGAGCCACGTAGATCCGTTGAGCGCCACGGACACCACGGTCGATCACCTGAAGCACGTAAACCCCCGTACCCAGCCCGGATGGATCGACCACCAGTTCCGAGCGTCCGGATAGCGCCTCCGAGCGAACGACCCGACCTGTCGCATCCATCAATGTGACGGTCCCTTGACCGAAGCGCTCCCCCAACGGTCGGACCGTATAGCGCCCCGATGAAGCGTCATAGGACACCACAAGGTCCGAACCCGCCGAGGGCTCAACAATGCCGATGGTCCCGCACGGGCTGTAGCTCCCTGCCAGAGTGATGAAGTTCCCAGTGGGACTTAGGAAGAGCCTCAACTTCTCCTCGGGCGGATTGGGATTGGAGTCCCAGTGATAACTGAGCTTGCCATAATAATCGGGTTGGTTCAGGCCGGTCTGCGGTCCGCATCCATTGCTGGTGCAGCACGACTGCCCGCCGGTAAGCGTACCGATCACCCGCTTGGCCGTGTTGAACAGCGGGGCACCGGAAGATCCCGGTTCGGTGACGCCGTGTCCGTTCGTCGTGGCGACCCAGGTGACACGCCAATGTGATCCGTTGGTGAATCCCGCCCAGGAGGCACTGGTCAGTGTCGACGCATAGGTACTGATCTTCTTGACATCCGCATCCGGGTGGTGGATGGTGACCCCGGAACTGGACCCGAGCACCGTGGCATCCCAACCTGCGTAGAAGGCATTGTAGGCGGCTGGGACCGTGGTGTTCAACTCCACCAGCATGAAGTCAGAACCGAAGGTGCCCCCACCTTCGGCACCGGAATCGTTGCTATCCGCACGCCGCACACAGCCGGTCATGACCTGCGATGCGGAGGCGGACCCCGATCCACAGGCGCGCTGATAGTTGAAGAGGAAGATGTACTGGGAGAAGTTCGCCGTGGTGGATTCCTCACCACAATGGAATGCCGTGAGGATATAGGGAGAGCAATCCTGGGCCGTGTTGTTCATCAGCGTACCCGTGCAGAAACCGGTGCCTGCAGGGATCACGATACGGATGCGCACCACGGCATCGCGTTGTTCGCTCCAGGCCTCACCTTCGCCGCAGTTCACATCCACCTCGCATGCACCGCTGCGCAGGTCCTCCAGCATCCGATAGCCATGCGCGAGACGGTCCACGATGAATCGGCCTTCACCACGCACCTCATAGGGCTCATGGTATTCCATCACCACACGATCGCCCAAGACGGGCAAAGTGGACAGCGAACCGTCCGGGGCCACATGGGCACCGGTGAATCCGCCCTGCACCTGGCCACCATCCAGATCATACACATATAGCCGCGATGCAGGCGGGAGGACCACGCCGGAAAGGAAGAGCTCCACGGCCAAGGCCCCTTGGGATGCCAGGACCGCCCGCCAGATGCGGCCTCCGTCCGGAGCATCGGTCCATACACCATGGACGATCGGGTCGACCATCACCGGCACAAAGCGCGCGTGGAGCGGGAGCTTCCCATCGCGATCACGCAGGGCATCATCCGCAGCCGCCGCTGCTGCATCGAACGGAGCGGCCGAAAGAACGGGAAGTGACCGGATGTCCGCTCCAAGGTCGCCGAAGGCGGGCTCCCGATGGTCCCACTCCTGTGCGATCATCGGAAGCGGGAAAAGCAGCAACCCGAAAAGAAGGAATGGCAGGCGTGGCATCGTGGAGCAGGTTCGTTCCGGCGAAGTTACCGGACAAGGGGAACAGCAGGCCGCCATCGTTGTAGGCGTCCTTGGTAACGAACTTCGCATCGTGTCCAGTGCGATGATCAAGACCATGTGGAGCAAGGCCCTTGGCAGGTCACCTCGTTGGGCCTTGATCGGGGCGGGCGTCCTGTTCCTGCTGCTCCTATGGGGTCGCTTCGCTCCGATGGCCCCGCTCTTCGATGCGCCGAACAGTACCGTGCTGTTGGACAGGATGGACGGCACCCTGGGCGCCACCGTGGCCTCGGACGGACAGTGGCGGATGCCCTCCACAGGCCCGGTGCCGGAGCGCTTTGAGCGGTGCCTGCTCGTGTTCGAGGACCGTCATTTCCACGACCATTGGGGGATCCATGTCCCTTCCTTGTTCAGGGCCTGGCAACAGAACAGGAAGGCCGGCCGCGTGGTGAGCGGCGGCAGTACGATCACCATGCAGCTCGCACGCATGGCGCGTGGGCAGCAGGAACGCAGCATCCCGCAGAAACTGCTGGAGATGGCGCTCGCCCTGCGGATCGAACTCCGGCAGTCCAAGTCCTGGATCCTCAGGACCTATGCGGACCATGCTCCTTTCGGCGGGAACGTGGTGGGCCTGGAGGCCGCCGCCTGGCGCTGGTTCGGCAGGCCGGCCGGTGACCTGAGCTGGGCTGAAAGCGCCACACTCGCCGTACTGCCCAATGCACCGGCACGCATGCACCCTGGACGCGGGCGCGAGGCACTCAGGCAGAAACGGGACCGCCTGCTGGGGCGCTTGCTGGTGGACGGCATGATCGACAGTACGGAGTGGAGCCTTGCCTTGGATGAGCCCCTGCCGGACCGCCCCCTGCCCTTTCCCAAACGCGCCCCCCACCTGCTGGACCTTGCCCATGCACAGGGGCTGTCCGGCGAACTGGTGCGGTCCACCATCGACCCGGAATTGCAGGTGCGGACGAGCGCCATCCTTTCGCGCCATGCCGATCGTTTGAAGGCCAATGAGGTGCACAACGCCGCCGCGCTGGTGCTTGACATCCGCACGGGAGAGGTCCTGGCCTACGTCGGCAACATGCCAGCCGCGGGGAATGAGCATGCGGAACAGGTGGACATCACGCAGGCCCGGAGGAGCACCGGCAGCCTCTTGAAACCCTTCCTGTATGCATCCATGCTGCGACAGGGAGAACTCATGCCCGACCAGTTGGTGGCCGACCTTCCCACGCAGTTCGATGGCTTCGTGCCCCGCAACTTCGAGGACCGCTTCGATGGTGCGGTCCCTGCTTCGATGGCCTTGGCCCGCTCGCTGAACGTCCCCGCAGTGCGTGCGCTCCGTTCGCATGGGATCGAGCGCACGCTGGGCGTGCTCCGTTCGATGGGCATGGCCAGCATCGATCGTTCGGCGGACCATTATGGCCTGGCCCTGATGATGGGCGGAGCCGAAAGCACCCTGTGGGAACTGACCGGCGCGTATGCCTCGCTGGTCCGGGTCCTGCTCCATGCCACCGGAGAGCTGCCTGATGAGGCACGTGTGGTGCATCCACCACGCCCATGGCGGACCGACGAAACGGAGAAGCAGCCCTTGAAGCCATCCTCGGTCCCCCTGGATGCCGCCTCTGTTCATCATACCCTGCAGGCACTCCAACTGCCCAACCGACCGGAGAGCGAAAGAGGCTGGGAACATTTCGGCGGAGCGCATGCCATCGCCTGGAAGACCGGCACCAGTTTCGGCCATCGCGACGCTTGGGCCATCGGGGTGAGCAGCCGCTACGCCGTGGGGGTGTGGGTGGGCAATGCGAACGGCGAAGGGCGCCCCGGACTGACCGGGACCTTGGCGGCGGCCCCCATCCTCTTCGATCTCATCAACGGGCTCCCCGAAGGCGCGGCCTTCCCCATCCCCCACGATGGCCTGACGCTCATGAAGATCTGCCGGGCCAGCGGACATCGCGCCGGCCCCGATTGCCCGATGGTGGATGACCGGACCGTGATCACTGCCGCACTGCGCACACCGCTCTGCCCCTACCACCGGCCGATCCTGATGAACGCGGCGGGCACACACCGGGTGGCCGGTGGCACCGGTTCGCAGAGGATGTCCTGGTTCGTGCTTCCTCCCGCCATGGAGCACTACTACATGCGCGCACATCCGGAGCACCGCTCGCTGCCACCTTGGGAAGGACTCCCACCGGACGATGGGGACAGGTCCATGGAGCTCATCTATCCGGAGCAGGGCTCCACGCTGCTGTTGCCGGTGCAACTGGACGGCACACCGGCCACCTTGGTCATGCACGCCGCGCATCGCACCGCGGGCATGACCCTTTACTGGGCCTTGAACGGCGAACCGGTGGGAAGGACCACGGGTGATCACCGCCTCGCCCTGCCGCTCGGTCACGGCCGGTACCAGTTGACGTTGACCGATCGCACAGGACGTTCCATGCAGAGCACCTTCACCATTGTCAGCGGCAAAGAGCGGAACTAAAGCTCCCCGACCGGTGCGTGGTGTGCCGGATCAACAGATCTTAACGCCCCCAAGCAACCGATCCGGGCCTGACCGCGTTATATTGATACTATGCTTCCAACATTTCCTTCGCACCGCTCGCGTACCCTGTTCGTCCTTGCGTTCGCCGGTCTTTCCATGGTCACCAGCGCTCAGGAGCAGGTGGGCACAGCCGCCAGCAAACTGGAGAGCCTGCTCTATCACATCGACCGCATGTATGTGGATGAGGTGAACAAGGACGAATTGGTGGATGCCGCCATCGTGAGCATGTTGGAGCAATTGGACCCGCACTCCATCTACATCCCCAAGGAGGAGTTGGAGGAGGTGAACGAACCGTTGAAGGGCAACTTTGAAGGCGTTGGCATCCAGTTCAACATCGTCCGCGATACCATCTACGTGGTGGATGCCATCGCCGGTGGGCCTTCGGAACGCTTGGGCATCCGGGCCGGTGACCGTATCGTGACCATCGATGATGAGGTGACCGCCGGCGTGGGCTTCAAGAACAATGATGTGATGACCCGCCTTCGCGGCAAGAAGGGCACCAAGGTGAAGGTGGGGATCCAGCGCAGGCAGGAACCCGAATTGCTGGAGTTCGTGATCACCCGGGACAAGATCCCCATCTACAGTGTGGAGGCCGCATACATGGCCACCCCGGATGTGGGTTATATCAAGGTGAGCCGCTTCAGTGCCACCACCATGAAGGAATTCCGGGCCAAGCTCACCGAGCTGAAGGCCGCTGGCATGGACGACCTGATCCTGGACCTGCAGGGGAACGGTGGAGGCTACCTGCGCACGGCGATCGACATGGCCGATGAGTTCCTGGCCGACCGACGTCTGGTGGTGTACACCGAAGGACGGAACGCCCCCCGCGAGGATACCTACGCCACCAAGGAGGGCGGCTTCGAGAAAGGCCGTCTGGTGGTCCTGGTGGACGAGGGATCGGCCAGCGCCAGTGAGATCGTGAGCGGAGCAGTGCAGGATTGGGACCGCGGGTTGATCGTGGGCCGCCGGAGCTTCGGTAAAGGACTGGTGCAACGCCCGGTGATGCTGCCCGACGGGTCGGCCGTACGGCTCACGGTGTCGCGCTACTACACCCCATCGGGCCGCAGTATCCAGAAATCGTACGAGGATGGGGTGGAAGCCTACCAGCGCGAAAAGGTCGAGCGCTTGAGCAAGGGCGAACTGACTTCCGCGGACAGCATTCACGCGTCCGATACGGTCAAGTTCTTCACCATGAACAAGCGGGTGGTCTATGGCGGCGGGGGCATCATGCCGGATGTCTTCGTCCCGATCGATACCGTGCAGAGCTCCAACTACTTCGGGCAGCTGGTACGCCGGGGCGTCCTGAACACTTTCGCCCTCACCTTCGTGGACGAGAACCGGCAGCGCCTGCTTGCGGAGTACCCTGACCCGGAGACCTTCCGGCGCAGCTACAAGGTGACCGATGCGCTGCTGGACCAGTTGGTGGCACAAGCCGCCAAGGAGGAGGTGGAACCGGACAGCGCCGGGCTCGAACGCTCCCAAGCACTGATCTCCATCCGACTTAAGGCACTGATCGCCAGGGACCTGTGGGACACCTCGGCCTATTGGCAGATGATCAACGCGGAGAACCCCGTGGACCGCAGTTTCCAGCGGGCACTGGAGGTCCTGTCCGACAATACCTTCCAGCGCATGGGCATGGCGAAGCAGTGATCTTGGTTTACGAACCCTTGATTCTGTTAATGCTTCGTTAACTGGCCAACGTACGTTTTCACTTCGCTTATTTTTGCGTCCAGAACCAACCAACCGACGAAACCACATCACTACCATGAAAGACAAGATCCAGATCGGCCTGCTCGCCGTGATCGCTGTGGCCCTCGCCGCCCTCGCTATCCAGCAGTTCAGCGGAGACAAGAGCACGAGCGAGAACGTCGTCGCTGCCAACGCTGCTGCCGGCACCGCTGCCCAGACCCCGAGCACCTTCGACCCCATGGCAAAGCCTGCCGAAGTGGTGGACAACACCCCCAAGACCACCATCACGTTCGGTGAGTTCGAGCATGATTTCGGGAACATCAAGCAGGACAGCGAGAACAAGAAGGTCTTCACCTTCACCAACACCGGTACCGAGCCCCTGATCATCGAGGCCGCCAACGGCAGCTGCGGATGCACGGTCCCCAACTATCCCAAGGCCCCCATCCCTCCCGGTGGCACCGGCGAGATCGAAGTGGAATACAAGCCCGGCAAGCAGGAGAACGCCCAGACCAAGACTGTCACCGTGATCGCCAACACCGAGCCCAAGGAGACCACCCTGCGCATCAAGGCCAACGTACAGAAGGTCTGATCGACGCACGTTCACTGAAGCGCCCCTCCGGGATCCGGTGGGGCGCTTTTCTTTTGAGCAGTTGCCGACCGATCTAATCCTCCAGCAGCGCGTCAATGGCCTTCGCCATCCTCCGGTCCTTGTCCGTGACCACATCACCGGCGTCGTGTGTGCTCAGTCGGATCTCCACCTTGTTGTAGGTGTTCGTCCAGGTGGGATGATGACCCATTCGCTCGGCGATCATGGCCACCCGCGTCATGAACGCAAAGGCCTCACTGAAGTCCTTGAACTCGATCGACCGGGTGAGCCGATCATCAGCTTCCACCCATCCCCTGGCGCTCATCGGTGCAGGGGGAGTTCGATCACGCTGACCGGCTGGGGCTTGGGAGCCAGCTTCATCTCGGCGATCAGGTGGCTTGCACCGGCATACTTGTCGATGAGGAACAGGATGTAACGCACATCCACACAGATATTGCGGCACTTGTCCGGGTCGAACTGGATATCGCTCATGGTGCTTTCCCAACTGCGATCGAAGTTGAGCCCGATGAGCTCACCCCGGCCGTTGAGCACCGGACTTCCGCTGTTGCCACCTGTGGTGTGCAGGGAGGAGGTGAAACAGACCGGCATCGTGCCATCCACCCCATAGGCGCCGTAGTCCTTGGCCTTCTGAAGGTCGATCAGGCGCTGTGGCACATCGAACTCCACATCGCCCGGGACATACTTCTCCAGCACACCCTCCAAGGTGGTGAACGGCTCATAGGTGACCCCGTCGCGGGGCATGCTGCCTTCCACCTTGCCATAGGAAAGGCGCAGCGTGCTGTTGGCATCCGGCCAGTAGGTCTTCTCTGGATAAAGTTCCATCATGCCCTTGACATAGGTCCGCATGGCGGTCTCGATCCGATCGCTCAGGATGGCGTGTTCCGGCCTGACCTGCTCGAGGAAGTTGCGGAAAAAGCTCCGGGAAGCCTTGAACGCAGGGTCCTTCGCTATCTTCTTCATGGAGCTTTTGCCGGGTTTGGCGAAGGCCTTGCGCAACCGGGCCTCATCGGCAAAGACGCTGCGGGCATACAGATCGTCCACCCAGGCATCAGCATCCCCCTTGAACTTCCCGTCGATCTCCAGCAGGATATCCGGTGCCAGATGCGCCGGCACATGGGCCCGGTAGATGGGCAACAGGGCCTTGAAGATGCGCTTGTCCACCTCCACATCGTAGCTCTTGAAGTACCCCTCCGCTGCTGCCAGACGCTCGGCCACCGCGGCGGAAAGCTTGCCTTCGGCAGTGAGCTTCGCCTCCTTCTCCACCAGTTCATGGAACCCATCGGCAAAGCGCAGGATCTCCGGCCCGTAATAGACCATCTCCACGAACAGGTCCCGTGCGGTGGCGTAGGGTACGTAAGCGCTGTAGGCCTGTTGAAGCTCGGGCAGCACCTGCGCATATCCGGTGGCGCCGGCCTCCACCGCCCTGGCCTGATAGGCCGCCTCATAGTCACGTTTCCGCTGCATGGTGTTCAGTTCCTTCAGTCCGCGCATCTCGCCGATCCACTTCTTCCATGCGTTGCTGATGCCGGCCTGCTTGTCGGCATACTGTAGGCGCGTCCGGTCACTGGAGCGCATGGCCGCATCGATCACTTCAAGGCTCGCGGTCCGCATGGCGATCCGCATCGGATCGGCCTTCTCCATCACATACGTCACGGCGTAGGAACTGAGGTAGCGTTGGGTGGAGCCAGGGAACCCGAAGATCATGGCGTACTCCCCTTCCACCGGGCCTTCGAGGCTCATGGGCAGCACATGACGAGGCGTGAAGGGTACGTTGGCATCAGCGGGGTCGGCGGGCTTGTTGTCCGGGCCGGCATAGATGCGGAACAGGCTCATGTCCGCATTGTGGCGGGGCCACATCCAGTTGTCCGTGTCGCCGCCGAACTTGCCGATGGCACTGGGGGGAGCACCCACCAGTCGCACATCACGGAACGTCTCGGTGACGATGAGGTAGTAGCTGTTGCCGTAGTTGAAGGGACGCACCACGGCCTTGTAGTGTGTGCCTTCCGTGGCCTGCTTGGTCAACGCTTCGGCCAGTTTGCCCACGGCTTCGCGGCGCTGTACTTCCGTAAGCCCCGCAGCCAGCTGAGGAATGATCCGGTCCGTGACATCCTCCATGCGGATGACGAAGGTGGCGGTGAGGCCGGGATTCCGTAGTTCCTCCCCCTGGTTCATCGCCCAGAAGCCGTTCTTCAGCCGATCGTTCTCCACCGTGCTGTGATCGGTGATGGATCCGAAGCCGCAGTGGTGATTGGTCAAGATCAGACCCTGGTCACTGATCACTTCGGCGGTGCACCCACCTCCGAAGAGGACGATCGCGTCCTTCAGGCTGCTCTGGTTGATGGAATAGATGTCCTCGGCACTGAGCTTGAGCCCGGCACTTTGCAGGTCCCCCTCGATGCTCTTCAGCAGGGTCGGCAACCACATGCCCTCATGGGCAAAAGCACCGGCACTGATCAGGACGAAGGACAACGACAGGGTTCGAAGGAGCGGGTGGACGAGGTTCTGCAGCATGGGGCAAAGATCGGCGCTTCGGACGTTCATGTCCCTCAGGAGACCGCCTCTGCCGTTCCGGATGCCCGCGACGAAAGGAAATATGACAGCCCGGAACGACGACCGGCACTACTGCCCATCCGATAGTTCACGCTCCCTCCAGCCAAATGAAGCTGTCCGTAGCGCGCGTCCTGACGAGCTTGAGATCGACCCGGATCGTGAACTTCTGGTAGCTGAGCATTACTTTCATCGTGAACTAAGACCGGACAAACGTGAGCTACTTCAACTTGACCCGAGGGATCCTTGCAGCCTGCACCATGATCTCCACCTTGGGACATGGCCAGGAATTCGTCTTACAAAGCGACTGGCCTGCGGTGAACGGGGCGATCAGGGCAATGGCCTTGGATGAAAGCTCCGACGTACTTTACGTGGGCGGCACGTTCACGGAGGTCAACGGATCTCCACGTGGTGGGTTGGCCGCGTTTGACGCTACGACAGGAACGCTCTTGCCCTGGTCCCCTGGTTCTGACGGTGGCGTGTTCTCCATGGCCGTCCATGCGGGCACTCTTCATGTGGGCGGAAGTTTTACACAGCTTGCGGGCGAAGCACGCGGGCGACTGGGGGCTTTTGACCTCGGCACAGGTACGTTGACCACTTGGGCACCCAGTGTCAACGGTACGGTGAACAGCCTGCTTGCGAGTTCCTCAACGGTGCATGTGGCAGGCGACCTGACCGAAGCCAATGGAGTGCCTCGCAATCGATGCGCGGCCTTTTCGGTTGCCAATGGGGACCTGTTGCCGTGGGATCCGAACGTAACGGGCATTGTACGCATCTTGATCCGGGATGGAAATTCCATTCTTATCGGAGGCACCTACACCCTGGTAGGAGGGCAGGCCCGGTCCATGCTGGCCGAAGTGGATGATACCCTGGGCGCCCTCCTTCCCTGGAACCCTGCACCGAACGGCGCCGTGACAGCACTGACCCTGCACAACGGCACCTTGTTCTGCGGTGGCAGTTTCACAACGATGGGTGGTGCCCCACGCACGTCCTTGGCGGCCGTGGACCGTGTCACCGGTGCCGCCACTCCATGGGCCCCGTCGATCACAGGAACGGTGTTCCAATTCAGCATCTGGAACAACGAGCTCATCATCGGCGGATTCATGTCCCAAGTGGAAGGTTCACCCCAACAACATTTGGCGTCATTTTCATTGAACACAGGGGTGCTCAACCCACCTCCACCCTCCCCATCCTCCACGGTCTACGCGATGGTAGTGCAAGGAGATGCGCTTTACATCGGCGGTGCCTTCACGCTCATTTCACCGAACACTCCACGACTCCGGTTCGCTGCCTGGAGCCTATGCCAGCCCAACGCCTGGTTCACCGATGCGGACGGTGATGGACTTGGTGACCCTTCATCGATCACCTTGGCTTGCAATGCACCTTCAGGAACGGTGGGCAATGCGGACGATTGCGACGACGGGGATGATCAGATCGGGGGGCCGGTCACTTGGTTCCAGGATGGTGACGGTGATGGCTTCGGGAACATCTTCGCACCGACGGTGACGGCATGTGCTGCTCCTGCTGGCTATGCCGACAATGCCAATGATTGCAACGACCAGGACCCGGAGATCGTCGGATTCCTGACCTGGTACGCTGACACTGACCAGGACGGTTTCGGGAACCCATCGGTCATTCTCTCCTCCTGCAGCCAGCCATTGGGCTTCGTGGCCGATTCCACCGACTGTGACGACGCCGATGGGCAGTGGTTCATCGGGGCAGCATGTGATGACGGCAACCCGGAGACGCTGAACGATACGGTGGAGGATGATTGCATCTGTCGAGGTATTGGATCATCGGTGGATGTGCGCGTTTGGTTGGAGGGAGCCTATACGCCTGGAGACCTGATGTCAGCCTCGCTCTTCCAGAACGGACTGATCCCCTTGACAGAGCCCTATACGGGGATGGGATACACCCACATCGGTGGAGGTGGGGAGACCACCACCCTGCCAATGCTCGACCCCATTCCTGGAATGGATGAACACACAGCGGTGGACTGGGTGATCTTGGAGTTGCGCGATGCTGTCGACCCCAGTTTCATCATTGCCACGCAAGCGTGTATCCTTCGACGTGATGGCTCCATCACCCGATCGACCGGTTTGGAACTTCCCGTGTTCATGGTCGCTCCCCAGCAATTCCATGTGGCGGTCCGGCACCGGAACCACCTTGGCTTCCGCACCCTGCTTCCTGTGGACTTTACGCAGGCGATACCGCCCTTGGTGGATTTTGCATCCGGCCTGGCGCCGACGGCAGGCAGTTCAGCGCTCAAACCCTTGGGACAGCGAATGGTCATGTGGTC
Organism: Flavobacteriales bacterium; assembly: GCA_041749915.1. GTDB lineage: Bacteria > Bacteroidota > Bacteroidia > Flavobacteriales_F > PHOS-HE28 > PHOS-HE28. The sequence goes on along the minus strand of JBGTAJ010000212.1, from coordinate 8,110 downwards.
CGGTGATTCCAACTTCAATAGGACCTTGAAGTACAGCGGCTCATCCAACGACCGGGACCTGATTCTTCAGCGTATTGGTGGCTCTGTTCCCACCAATACGGTCAACGGATACTACCCCGAGGACCTGAACCTGGATGGCCAGGTCAGATATACCGGCCTGAACAATGACAGGGACGTCATCCTGCTGAACATCGGCGGAACGACCCCCACGAACATACGCGCCGACCAGCTCCCCGATTGAGTCCGGCGGGCTGGTGTGTTAACCTTTGGGCCCTTGGCACCGTTGCAGTGCCATGCACCTACGCGCTTTGCTCCTGCTCTCCGTATTGATCGGCGGGCAGATCGTTGCACAGAACTTCATTCCCGACCCTTCCTTCGGCATCAATGGTGTTGCCGTCCAGTCCGGCCCGCAGCCCTATAACGGTGCAACACCGCTCGTTATGGAAACCCTGCCCGATGGGAGTTTCATCAGTCTTCACACGGCCGGTGTGGAGGCGATAAAGGTCATGCGCTGCACGTCGAACGGCGAACCGGACAGCGCCTTCGCGGAAAATGGCCACTATGTTCTGGCGCCCACCTCGGTTAGTCTGATCCCCTCTGGCCTGGTCGTGGGCCAGGATGGAAAGATCATTATTACGGCCACAGGCATCGTTCAGGGCATCAACGAACCGAAGATCTTCCTCTTCCAACTCCTCCCGAACGGTGAGCCTGATCCTACTTTCGGGGTCAATGGACTCCTGTCCCACGATGTCCCCGTCTATCAGGTGCTGTACGATGCGGCAATTCAACCGGACGGCAAGATCTTGGTGGCCGGCGGTTCGTCCAGTTCCATGTTCGTAGCTCGTTTTCTCCCGAATGGGGCACTCGACGAGACCTTTGCCATGGAAGGCATTGGTCTTTACTCTCCGCCCGGATACGCGACATCCGCAAGAACAATTGGATCGGGGCCCGACGGAAGTATATACATCGGTGGTTATCGATCCGTGGGCATGGATGCAACAGCATGGGCGGTGGCGAAGACCACTCCGAACGGATCGCTCGATCCGTCCTTCGGGGACAATGGGTTCTTCATCATGGACCATGTACCCGACCAGCAAAGCATTTCCAACAAGCCTGAGAACGTCTTGGACCTCTCGGTGCTGGACAACGGCTCAGTGTTGGTGGGCGGGTATGTTGCCCTTTCCGACACCTGGGAACGACTGGCCGTCATGAAATTGACCCCGAACGGGCAGCCCGACCCAGCATTCGGGGACAACGGGAAACTCTATGCCGGCACGCATGCTGATGGTCGCTATTCGGGAAGAAAATTACTGGTGGACCCCACCGGGTACTTCGTCCTGCTCGGACACATGCGCACCTTGAGCAATGAGGTAGCTGCAGTTATACTGGCCTTCGATGGAATAGGCACTGTGTTGGACCAGAACGGCACCAACTCCCCATTCCACTATGAACCTCCGATCATCATGGGAACCACCGTGGCAGGAACATTCGATAACCAAGGTCGGTTGATCGTTGCCGTCAGCCATTGGAACCAACCCGCGGTCCGATCCTCCTTCACGGCATTCACCTTCGACCTATCAGTCGGCATGACCGACCACGCCAGGAGCACCATCGGTCTTTCTGCTTGGCCCAACCCTACTTCCGGAGCACTCAGTGTTTCCTATGAATTGCAGCTCCGCTCCGAAGTGACCATCGACCTGGTGGATGCCACTGGACGCCGTGTGGCACGTTCACTGGTGCAAGCACCACGGAACACGGGACCCCATACTGAACAGATCATGCTCGACCCGGCACTGACCAACGGTCTGTACTTCATCGACCTCAACAATGGGACAGACCATTGGAGCCGATCTGTGCTTATTGATCGCTAGATGAACTTCCCTGCGGATGGATCTGCTCCTGAGCCGGTCCAACTTCCGAGGGAGATTCCACCACTTCCGATAGGAACCAGGCGAGCAGCACAATGAGCAGAAGAGCCAAAAAGGCCTTGGGGTCCCGGTATAGCGGCCTGCGATGCAACGAGCGCGCCGCACGTTGGTAGTTGTACTGCAGGCGTTTCGTGTCGCGGAAACGGGCCAGTTCCTCATCCGTGGGTTCCGCCGGACGACCTTCGGGCGATATGCGGTAACGTGTTCTCATACCCGTGGCGAAAGGTAGGTGCGCAGGGTGGCCAGCACACGGTGGGTCCTCATCTTCGCGGCATCCTCCCCCAGACCGAGCACCTGGCCCATCTCGGCAAAGCTCAGCCCGTCCATGTACCGCAGCTCGATCAGCCGGGCCTTGTCCTCCTGCAGTCGGCCCAAGGCCTTGGCCAGCCGCTGCATGTCAGCATCCCGTTCCTCAAGACCGATCTCCTCGGACAGGCCACGGACCTCGGCATAGCTCATGTCCATCGTGATCTCCTTGCGTTTGCGCCAATACATCTTCAGTTCATTCAGCGCGATGCGGTATAGAAAAGCCTTGAACGGATATCCCCTGGGCTCATAGCCGGGCAGGGCGAGCATGGCCTTCAGAAAGGTCTGCTGGGTGATGTCATTGGTGAGCTCCCGTTCACCGGCGCGCCGCAGGATGAAACGGAAGATGGCCCCGAAGTAGAGCTCATAGAGGGGCGCAAAGGCCTCCGGCCGGCGTTTGGCCTCCGCGATCAGGGCTTCTTCCTCCGTTCGGTCCATTGCTCCCACAGGGTAAAGAATGCTGACCCGGTCTGAAAGTAACGCACTATCCGTATCCCCAGGAAACCTAGGAAGCCAGGTCAGCGTACGACGGCTCGTCACAAATGGGCCTCGGCAGCCCATGAACGACTGAAAATGACCTACGAATGCCCCAAACGATGAGCCACTACCGGCTGACCAAGGCCATGTTGCTGCCTTTGCTGCTGCTGGCATTCCTAGCTGTGGCCGGGGCCCAGGCCCAATCCTATTCCTGGGCGTGGGCCCAAGGGATCAACGGCGCCGAAGATGAGGAAGTCGCCGACCTGGTGACCGACAATGGCACCGGTGCGGTCTATGCCGTTGGGTATACGAAGAGCGATGGCGCTATCTCCGCCTCCTTAGGCACAGTTATAGGGAACCAGGATGCCTTCGTGGTGAAGTACAGTGCAGCCGGGGCCGTGGTGTGGGGCTTCACACCCAGCGGCGCCGGTGAAAGCCAAGCCACGGGTGTGGCGTTGGATGCAGCCGGAAACATCTACATCACCGGTTGGTTCAAGAATACGATCGACCTGCACGGGCTATCCACTTTGGGCGCAGGTATCTTGATCAGTTCCGGGGGTGAAGACTGGTTCGTAGCCTCCTATACGCCTGCGGGCCTCCTTCGCTGGTGTACGAAACTCGGCGGAACGAGCGATGAAAGGCCGGTGGGTATCGCCGTTTCCAGCAACGGCGTATACGCCTTCGGTACCGTAAAGACCAACATCACCACTCCTTTTGGAAGCATCCCAACGAGCCTGCCGAACGGCAAACTCCACCTCGTTCTGGCAACATACGACCTGCTCGGAGTTGGGCAATCGCTGATCTCCGGTGGCAGCGGGCAGGATGAACTGGCCAACAGTGTTGTAGCGGATGACAATGGCGTTTATGTGGCCAGCCGGACCAAGGACAACGATCTTCTCTGGTATGGGCCCACTGGCATTCTCCTCGGGAACTCATCAGCGATCGACGAATGGGATCAGCGGGTAACCGCCTTCACAGCAACGGGCACACACGCTTGGACCGCTACGGTGAGCGAATTGAGCGATGCCATTGAACAGGCACCGTCGAAACTGGCATTAGGCTGCGGTGCGCTCTACCTCACAGGATTGACGCATGGACCCGCCACATTCGCCGGTGTTGGATCCGTCAGCTCAACCACCCATGACTTCTTCTACCTCGGCCGCATCGAAAGAGCCACCGGTCAATTCCTGTGGGTGAACAAAGGCACCTCCACGGGCCCCCACCACACCACCGGGGGAACGGACTTGGCCGTTGGCGAAAATGGTCTGGTGCATGTGGTCGGCAAGTTCAAGGATGATCTTACGGTGGGCACCCGTTCGATCACTTCGGCCAGCGGAAAGATCCAGCCCTTCATCGCCAGCTTCCGCCCAACGGGCTCTGGCGTCAGCCTGGAAGACCTGATCAGTTCCAATGATGGATCAGCCACCGCCATCACCGCCGATGACCAAGGCAACTTCATCCTTGCCGGCTCCTACAAAGCCAACCTCGCCTGTGCCGCGCTTTCGCTCACTGGCCCCAACAACCTGAACGGTTATCTGGTGAAAGGGTCGATACCCGCCCTGGCCGGCGTGGATATCTCCTTCTGGAACGCACCGGCAACGATGTGCTCCAATGCAGCCCCGCTCGACCTAAGCACCTTGGTCTCACCCTACCAGACGGGCAATGCTGGGTCGGTGGTCACCTCGAGCAACGTCATCAGCCCATCGAGCATACTCGGTGCTGTCCTGGGCAACTACGCGCAGTTCAACACCGCCGGTGGCTTCGTGACGGTGGACCTCGGGGTAACGGTCCCAGTCGGGGGTATCATCAGCCTGCTCTGGAATGCGAACGGCAGTGGAGCCACAGCAACCACGCTCGTGGGCACGGCCAATCCACCCACCATCGCGCAGAGTTCGTTCACCACTTCTTCCAATACGGATGTGTACACCTCCATCGTGCTCACCACACCCGCGCGATACATCCGGATCACGCGTGCGGCTGGAAGCCCTTCCTTCGATGTGGATGGTGTCTACTATGAATTCGGGAACGACCTGGGTGGCACGTGGTCCGGTCCAGGTGTGTCGGGCAGCACATTCGATCCCACCGGCCTTTCCGGCCCGGCAACGATCACCTACACGGTCGGCATACCGCCCTGCACCACCAGCAGCAGCAATACGATCACCATTCAGGCCGCGTCGGTAGGCGGTTCCGTCACTTCTTCGGCGAACAGCATGCTCTGCCCCGGCAACAATTCCGGGACGCTGACCCTTTCGGGATACACGGGCACGATCGTCGGCTGGGTGATGAGCACCAATGGTTTTGTGACCAGCTCGGCGATCGCCAATACCACAGCTACGTTGCCCTTTTCGAACCTGTTGGTCACCACGCAATACCGGGCTCGCGTAGAGGTTGCGGGGTGCGGGTCCGCTCTGAGCGGGATCCATACCGTACAGGTCGGGGACAACAACCCTCCGGTGATAACCACCTGCCCACCTCCGCAGAACATACTCGTGGGGTCCCTGTGCAATGCCGCACTCCCGGACCTCCTGCCGAGCGCTGCTGGAACGGACGATTGCTCTTCTTCGCTCAGTTGGAACCAATTCCCACCAGCCGGCACCCTCGTGAACCGGGGGATCCACGTGGTCACGATCACTGCAACTGATGCAGCGGGAAACTCCACCACCTGTAACGTAACGATCACCGCAGCGGACAATACCGCTCCGTCGATCACGGGCTGTCCTGCGAACGTGACCCTGACCGCCGATCCGGGCGAGTGCAGCGCCATCTACAACTTCACCCCGCCCTCGGCAAACGACAATTGCGGCATCGTACTAGGCGCGGTCAACGCGATCGCCGTCGCCGATGTGGATGGCAATGTGATCCCTGCATTGCTTGCTCCGGATCAATACCCTGTCGGTGTGACCACGCGCACATTCACGTTCACCGATGCATCGGGCAACTCCAGCTCATGCTCCTTTACCATTACGGTGACCGATACCCAATCCCCGACCGTGGTGAGTTGCCCGGCGAACATCACCGTTCCTGCTGATGCGGATGCATGCGGAGCGATCGTCTCCTATGCACTGCCTGTATTCAACGACAACTGCTCATTCCGGGTGGACCGCACCCAAGGTCTTGCTAGCGGGGACCTGTTTCCCGTTGGCACCACCGAAGTGAGGTACGTGGCCACGGACAGTTCGAACCACACGGCGAGCTGCATCTTCACCGTGACCGTGCAGGACCTGGAGGCCCCTGTGATCGCCGGGTGTCCGAGCAACATCAGTGTGCAGGCACCGCTGGCGGGCGGCGGGATAACGGCCACCTGGATACCTCCCTCCGCAACGGACAATTGCGGTGGCGCATCGATCTCCCAGACGACCGGGCAGTCTCCGGGCTCCTTCTTCCCGATCGGCACCCATACGACCACCTACACGGCCACCGGACCCAACGGTGGTTCTTCCACCTGCACGTTCACGGTAACGGTCATCAGCAACAGCGCACCCACGATCATCTGCCCCTCGAACCAGGTGCTCCATAGCACGCTGACTTCCTGTGCCCAGGTCTTCTCCTATCCCACCCCTCCGGTGAGCGACGACCTTCCACTGCCAGCAGGTCAACTGGTGCAGATCGACGGCACGGGCTATACCAGTGGTTCCGCATTCCCGAAGGGCACTACGGTGCAAACATGGCGGGTAACCGACAGCAATTCGAACAGCACCACGTGCACGTTCACTGTGCAGGTGATCGATACGATCAGACCGACCCTATCCGGTTGCCCGACGAACATCACGATCAATGCCGGGGCGGGCCTGTGCGGGGCCAATTACACCTACACGCCGCCAACGGCAACGGACAATTGCGACGGTCCTTTGACCGTGGTCAGGACGATGGGCCCGGCCTCCGGTTCACTCTTCCCCATCGGCACAACGATCGTCCGCCACCGGGCTACGGATCTGTCCGGCAGGTTCAGGAACTGCACGTTCACTGTGACGGTGGTCGATAATAGCCTCCCTTCACTCCTGAACTGCCCGGCGGACATGGTTGTGGATGCCGAGGCGAGCGCGTGCGGTGTGCACGTCACCTATCCACTACCGATCGCTTCAGACAACTGTTCGGTCACGCTCACGCAAACAGGACCGGTCAGCGGCAGCCTGTTCCCGATCGGTGACACGCCGATCCAATTCACGGCGACCGATCAGGCGGGGAACTCCGTCTCGTGCGGGTTCACTATTCGCGTGGAAGATGCCACTTCGCCCATCTTCACCTATTGCCCGGATACCGTTTCAGCCACCGCCACGGCAGGTCTTTGCGGGGCGACCGTGACCTATGTCGCACCTGTTGCCACCGACAATTGCACGGCTTTGATGACGCTGCCAGCCGGCCAGCTGAGCGGCGATTTCTTCCCGGTCGGGTACACGTCGGTCACCTACACGGCAACGGACGGCGCAACGGCACCTGCGGTCTGCACCTTCGTGGTGGAGGTGATCGATAACCATGCACCCGTGATCACGGGGCTCCCAGGGAACATCGACATGCCCAACGCCCCTGGTGTGTGCGGGGCGAACATCACCTGGACCGCACCAAGCGCATCGGACAACTGCACGGCCACGCTCACCAGCACGCACAACAGCGGCGACCCCTTCCCGGTCGGAACCACCACGGTGACCTATACCGCAGCGGATGGGTCGAACACGGTCTCCCAGTCCTTCCTGGTAACGGTAACCGATGGAGAAGATCCGCTGATCACCTGCCCGGCGAATGACACGCTCTACCTCTCCCCGGCCTGCGATGCCACCATACCGGCATACACGCCGCTCGCCACCGACAATTGCGCGGTCACCTCGCTCGCCTGGTCGGGTGGCATACAGACCGGTGATGTGGTGTCCTGGGGAACCTACTCCATGGCCTTCACCGCCGAGGATATGGTAGGTAACCAAGCCTCATGCACCTTCAGTATCCATGTGATCGACGATCAGACGCCAACGGTGATCTGCCCGCTCTACGACTACATCGAATACTACCTAGACGCGAATTTCCAGCTCGCTTTCCCCGACCTGCGTGATTCGGTGACCGTGACCGATTGCAGCGATTGGACCAATGCGATGTGGCCCCCGGCCGGCATGGTGTTCACCACGGACACCGTGGTCCTGATGACGATGGATATCGATGACGTCCACGGCAACCACATCGACAATGATCATCTGATCTGGATCCGGGACACGATATCGCCCACCATCACGTGCCCACCCGATCTGGTCGTGACCGCCGCACCTGGCGCATGTAATGCGGCCGCCTCATTCAGTGCCACCGCGAGCGATAATTCCAGTGCGCCCCCTGCCATCTCCTATTCAATTGAACCGGGCACCTCGTTCCCCATCGGCGTGACCTCAGTTACTGTGTCCGCCGTAGATGCATCGAAC
>JBGTAJ010000211.1:0-12948 GCA_041749915.1 Flavobacteriales bacterium | reverse complement strand
TCGCCCGTCGCGGCATCGATGGTGCCGGTAACGGTGTAGTTGTTGGCACGGATGTCCTCGGCGGGTGTGCTGCTGAAGAATTCCACATGCACGGCGCGGCTCACGTACTTGCCGCCATCCAATGGTGCGAATGCGAAGGTGAGCGGAAGAAGAGCGGGGAGGAGGAGGTGTTGGAGTTTCATGGGTTGTTGTGCTTTAGTGAGGGTGATGTCGACCCAAGGGGTCGACGGTACAGTTGTTTTGGAAGCGATCTCGTTCAAGGTTTGGCGATGCTGCACTTCTCCAGGATGGCGTGCTCGTAGAGTTCAAGGTCTTCGTCGTAAGCGGCACCGGCGCGTATCACGCCTTTGATGGTGGTGGTCTCATCTTTCTTCAGCGCTGCCGCCTGTGCATTGGTGCCTGCGGTGAATGAGCAGCGCACGCCGGCTTCGGCGCTGGTCTCTTTCAGCAGCACCACGGTGTTGCCATTCAGGTCGGTCTCCATCCCAGCTACAATTCCCGACACGGCGAGCACCTTGCTCTCGCCTTCCGCGTCCAGGTACTTGGCGTTCGCTGTTCCGGCATCGGCCAGGAATTCGTTCACCAAGGCATCGGCGGTGAGCGTGATATCCGCGTGGGCGCTCACCACATCGCGGTGCGGCATATTGAAGAGGTAGAGTGCGTAAGCCCCGCCGGCCACTGCGATGATGACGGCTGCGATAAGCCCCTTGCGGAATAGGCTGCATTTGTTGGTGGTCATACGTTCAGGTGGAAGGCGTGAAGTTGCCTTGCTGAACGGATGGTCGCGGAACGAAGCCGAACCTGACAGTGGATCGTGAGCCTTTAGCCTTCGCGTGCACTATGATGCTCTATATTTGGCCTCCGCACATGCGCCGTTCCCACATCCTCCTCCTCCTCATTCTCGCGCTCCAGCTGCCGTGGATCTCGGTGAACTTCTGCGTAGCGCATCCCTTAGGTGAACCGCATCACGAAGGGCTCAGCTCTTGCGAGAAGCGTGCATTGTGGAAGGGCGGCGCGGCAGTGTGGCCACCCATGCACTGCCAGGAATTTTCCATGAACACGGACAATTACGTGGGCATGGACCAGATCACCGTGGAGCGCCCGCAGACCGAAGTGAGCGTTCCGCTGCCGCTGCTGTTGGTGGCAGTGGTGGCCACCGTCGACCAGGAGTTCATCGATCCGCCCGTACCGCGATGCCGAGCGCATCCGCCACGCGCTGCGCACACCTTGCGTGGCCCACCGTTCCTCGCCTGAGCGATCGGAACGGATAGCCATTTCCTTGTCTTTCCCTGGTGATCACGCATTCGCGTTGATCCACTGAGGCGTTCCGATCGCGGTCCTCGCGCGTTGCGACCTGTCGCGCGCGTGCTGTTCCACAACCCGATCGAACGCACATGATCAAGACCGTTTTCAAGAATCCCTATCTCGCCATCGTCGCGGCCATCGCCGTGGTGGTGCTCGCGGGCGTGGCCATCCCGCGCATGCCGGTGGACATCCTCCCCGACTTCAAGAAGAGCGCCATGCAGATCCTCACGCTCTACCCCGGCATGCCCGCCGAGGTGGTGGAGAAGGACATCACCAGCCGCATGGAACGCTGGACCGGCCAAAGCCCCGGCATCGAGAAGCAGATCAGCAAGAGCATCATGGGCGTAAGCCTGGTGACCAACTTCTACGGGGACGACATAGAGCCCGCCGAAGCCATGGCCAACGCCAGCAGCTACGCCATGAGCGACATGTATTACCAGCCGCCGGGCACCATGCCACCCATGATCCAGCCCTTCGACCCCACGGCGAGCAAACCCCTGCTGTTGCTCACCGTGAGCAGCGATACCAAGAGCGGCAAGGAACTGTACGACGTGGCCTACTATGCGTTGCGGCAGATGCTCAGCGGCGTCAAGGGCATCATCGCACCGGCGGCATACGGTGGCACGTTGCGGCGGATCCACATCTACGTGGATCCCGCGCGGCTCGAAGCCTTGGGCATCTCGCAGACCGAAGTGAGCGACGCCATCCAACGCAATACCACGATGATCCCCAGCGGCATCGCACAGATCGGCCCGCTCAACTGGAGCATCGATGCGCGCGGCATGCTGGAGCATGTGGAAGAGTTCAACGACATCGTGGTGGCGCAACGCGAAGGCCGACCGATCTACATCCGCGATATCGGCACCACCATGGATGCCATCGCAGTGCAGACCAACATCGCCCGTGTGGATGGCCGCGAACAGGTGTACCTGCCCGTGTTCAAGCGGAGCAATGCCAACACCATCGCCGCCGTGGAAGCGGTAAAGGCCGCGTTGCCCAGCTTGCAGGAACGCTTGCCCGAGGATGTGCGCCTCAACGTGATCTTTGACCAGAGCGCGTATGTGCGCGACGCGATCGGCGGGCTGGCGTGGGCCGGTGCCGGAGGCTTGGTGTTGGTGGTGCTGGTGCTGTTGCTCTTCCTCGGTGATGTGCGGTCGTCGTTCATCGCAGTGACCGTGCTGCCACTTTCGGTGCTCACCGGCGTGTTGTTACTCATGGCCACCGGGCAAAGCATCAACAGCATCACCCTTGGCGGCATCGCACTTGTCCTCGGCCTGCTGGTGGACAACACCATCGTGGTGCTGGAGAACATCGACCGGCACCGGCGCATGGGCAAGTCCTCATTCGATGCGGCGCGCGATGCCGCGTTGGAAGTATCGCTGCCCGTGCTCGCCTCCACGCTGGTGATCATCGCCGTGTTCTTCCCTGTCACATTCCTCACCGGCATGGCGAAGGACCTCTTCTCGCCACTGGCCATCACCGTGTCGGGCTGCATGCTGGGCGCGTACTTCTTCTCCCTCACGCTGGTTCCTCTCATGGCCGCGTTCCTCTTCCGCAACAAACCCGTGCAGGAGGAAGGCACGCAGCGTACGGGCCGCATGCAACGCGCCCTTGGTCGTTGGAACGATAGCTACGGACGTGGGCTGCAATGGGTGATGGGGCGCCGTCGCATGGTGCTCGTCGGCGTGTTGGTCCTCTTCGCAGGGTCCGTGTGGACGCTTGGCCAACTCGGCTTCGAGCTTTTCCCCGGCAGCGATGTTGGCCAGATGGAGATCAGTGTGCGGCGCGCGAGCGGAACCACGTTGCGCGATGCGGAAAGCACCATCGCCGCCATGGAAAGCGTGATCCGCGCAGAACTGGGAGACGACCTCGAACAGCTCATCAGCAACATCGGTGTGTTCTACGATCTGCCAGCCGCCTATACGCCCAACAGCGGAACGCAGGACGCTTTCATCGGCGTGCAGTTGAAGGGTGATCACCGCATCGCCACGAACGAGTATGCCGCGCGTTTGCGCCAACGCTTCCGAACGGAGTTCCCCGGCGTGGAGATCGCCTTCGATACCGGTGGTCTTATCACCGCTGCGCTCAACGAAGGCAAGCCATCGCCCATTGACATCCAGATCAAGGGCAACGACCTGGGCGAACTGCGCCGCATCGCAGAGCGCGTGCGCGATACGATCGCTTCGGTGCAGGGCATTGCCGACACGCGCATCTTGCAACGCATCGACGCGCCCGCCAAGGTGGTGGACGTGGATCGCGAGCGGGCCGCGCTGCTGGGCGTGGAACCGGTCGAGGCGATCAAGAACCTCGTAAGCGCGCTGAACTCATCCGCCACCTACGACAAGGCCTTCTGGATCGATGAGAAGAACGGCAACCACTATTTCGTCGGCGTCACCTATCCCGAAGCGTTGATCGACGACGAGCATGTGCTTGACAACGTGACCGTGCAAGGCACCCACGGCGCGGTACCCTACCGCAGCTTCGCCACCATACACGAGGCCGCCCACCCGGTGGAAGTGAACCACCACAACCTGGGCCGCGAGATGAACGTGTACGCCAACGTGGTGGGCACCGATGTGGGCAGCACTTCGGCCAGCGTCCAACGGCTCACCGACAACATGCCGTTGCCCAAGGGCTACAGCATCACCTTTCAGGGCGAGGTGGCCACCATGCAACGCTCCTTCGGCGACTTGGGCCTGGGCGTGGTGCTCGCGCTGGTGCTCACCTTCCTCATCATCGTTCCGCTCTTCCGCTCCTTCAAGCTGCCGCTCATCATCCTGCTCACCTTCCCGTTGGGGATCATCGGCGTGGCATCGCTGATGCTCGTCACTGGCACACGGCTCAACATCCAAAGCCTCATGGGCATCATCATGATGGTGGGCATCGCCGTGAGCTACGGCAACATCCTCGTGGACCGCATGAACGCGCTGGTGAGGGATGGTCTTCCCCTGTACGAAGCCATCCTTCAAGGCACGCGCGACCGCTTCCGGCCCCTGTTGATGACGGCGGGCACCACCGTTCTCGGCCTGCTGCCAACGGCGCTCGCGCTCGGCGCAGGCGGTGAAGTGAACGCCCCCCTCGCCATCGCGGTGATGGGCGGGACCATCGCCGCCACCGCCCTCACGCTCTTCATCATTCCCATCCTCTTTTCCCTGCTCGTGAAACAGCAGGCCAACACCATTGAAACATGAACCGAACCATCAACAACCTGATCCCCGCTATTGCTATCGCCTTGCTGGCGGGCTGCTCGGGTGCAGGATCCGAACCGGCGGAACAGGCAGGACCACAGTTGCCCACCGTCGGCGTGGTCCATCCTGCGCAACATGCTATCGGCGGCGGGATCACCATCACCGGCCGTGTGGAGCCGAACGAACAAGTGCAGCTGCATGCCCGCGAAGGCGGCTACGTGAAGCGTGTCTATAAGGACATCGGCGATCGTGTGCAGGCGGGTGATGCCTTGGCCCAACTCGATGCGCCCGAGTTGCTTCAACAGCTTCGGCAGTTCGAGGCGGAAGCACTCGCGAAACGGAGTATCCGCGAACGCATCTTTTCAGCGCGCGCTTCCTCGCCTGCGATCACACCTGCGCAATTGGCCGAGGATGCCGAGGCCGATCTCGCCATGGCCGAAGCCAAGTTGGCCACTGTGCGCGAACGCATCGGTTTCCTCACGGTGCGCGCGCCGATCACCGGGGTTATCACACGTCGCATGGTGGATCCCGGAGCGCTCGTGCAGACCGGCACCACAAGCCCCAACGCCATGGCGCTGTTCGAGCTGCAGACTATCGACCCCGTGCGCATCGTGGTGCCCGTGCCCGCCCGCGATGCGGGTCACGCGACCACAGGGACCACCGCCACCGTGCGCTTCCCGGATATGTCCGGTGCGGAAGTCACGGCCACCGTCTCGCGCACCTCGCGTTCGCTTGATGCGGCCACCGGCAACATGCAAGTGCAACTGGATGTGCCCAATCCCGATGCGCGCATCCAGCCCGGCATGTTCGCCACCGTGGTGCTGCGGCCAGCCACATCGGACAGCGTACTGGTATTGCCCACGGTGGCGGCCTTCGCGCAAGGCGGCGGTCTGTACCTCATGCTCGTGCGCGATGGTCGCGTGGAGCAAGTGCCGCTCAAGAAGGGGCTTGCCGACAAGGACTGGTTCCAAGTGCTGGAACCCGCGCTCACGGCGAAGGATCAGGTCATCATTGAAGGCCGCAACCTCGTCCGCTCGGGCGATGCGGTGGAACCCATCATCCAGAACTGACATGCGCAACGCATCATTCAACACGAGATCGCTCTGCGCAGCGACCATCATCCTGCTGAACACCTCAGCGCATGCGCAACAGCATGAACAGGCCATCGATCTCGCCACCGTGCTCGAACTGGCCGGTGCCCGGAACCTCACGGTGCAGGAGCAACGCGCCTTGCAACATGCTGCTGAAGCGGACCTCGCGAAAGCCAGCGAATGGTGGTTGCCCGAACTGAGCGTCGGCACCAGCATACACGCCCTCAATGGCGCTGCGATGAACGCGGACGGCCGCTTCTTCACGGACGTGCATCGGCAGAACTTCTCCGCCGGTGGCGGTGTGCAGGCGATGTGGGACTTCAGCAGCGGCCCCACCGATGTGAAGGCCGCACGCTTGCGTGGAGCGGCGCAGGAATTGACCGGCAAACAGGCGCGCAACGAAGCGCTGCTCGAAGTGGTCCAAGCGTATTACGCGCTGGCCACCGCAGAAGCCGAAGCACGCGCCATCGAACGCTTGGCCTTGCTGGCTGATAGCGTCGCCATGCAGCTCGGCGTGCTGGTGGACCTCGGGTCGGCGTACACCTCGGACCTGCTCCTTGCGCGTAGCAACCTGGCCCAGCTGCACATCCGTGTGCAACGCTCCATGAGCGACCGGGCCATGGCTTCTGCGGGCCTTGCGGCACTGCTTGATCTGGATCCCGCCACCCGCTTCACCATCACGGAAACCGTTCTTGCACCGATCGAACTTCCGGGAACGGATCAAGCCATCGTGCTCGCGGACAGCATCCAACTGCTCCGGCCTGACTTGCAAGCGATGCGGCTGGAACTCGATGCTTTGCACACCGAACGCCGACGTACCACCACCGGCTTGCTGTTGCCGCAATTACGCGTGGGCGGGGGCTACTCCGCCTTCGGCGATGTGTTCCAACCGCTCTGGCCCACAGGCGAAGTGAACGGAGCGTTGGTGTGGCGCATCCCCCTGGGCCGCATATTCCAAGCCGGTGACCTCAAGCAGGCCGATGCGCGCATCGAACTGCAACAGTTCTCCTTGCGCAAGGCGGTGGCAACGGCAAGTGCCGAAGTGGAAGCCGCGCGACAGGAAGTGGCCATCGCACGTGAACGGCTGGAACTCGCCCGCGCCGGATCCAGTGATGCCGAAGAGGCCTTTGCACAGACCATGGAGCGCCAACGCCTCGGATTGGTTCGGCCCTTGGAAACACTGCAAGCGCAAGAGGCCGCAGCCGAAATGGTGGTGGAACGCATCCGCGCAACGGCGTACTTCAATGTCGCGCAGTATCGGTTGAAGGTGGCGATGGGTGGGGAGTTGTGAACGCTCAACAACAGGTCCCTCCCTCCGACTGCATCGGTGGGCACCTCACCGTGCCGTAGCTGCAATACACACAACAATCACTGGGCTTGGGCTTGATCAGCTCCTGGCACTCACTGCACTGGTAGAAATACTGGCAGGCATCGGTGGGCATGCGCTCGTGGTGTTGGGCCCCGCAGTGCGGACAGCTCAGTGTGGAGTCCAGGATCGGCTGGTTCGTTCGGGTGCTCATCGCGGGATCTGTTCAGGTTCAATGGCTTCGTATCCGCTGGAATCGATGGCAGCCATAAGGTCTGCGACGGATGTGGCCGACGGGTCGAAGGTCACCGTGGCCGTGCCTGCCGCGTAAGAAATACTTGTGATGTCAACGCCCGGCACCTGTTGGAGGGCGGCTCCCACATGCTGCTCGCAGCCTTCGCAGGTCATGCCCTTTACATTGATCACCCAGCGCTGCAAGCTGCCTTGATCCACTTCCACAACGACCGGTGTGCTCCGATGGAACCATTTGGAGTAAAGCGGGAATGCACTGGTGAGTCCGGCAAAGACCGTGATGGCCACTAGGAAGCGGGTGCTTTGGAACAGGCTTGTCCGTTGCGGCACTTCGCAAGCGCAGTCATCCACCTTCGTGGGCTTGAACTTCAAGTACCAGACGTAGCCCAGTGCAAGCGCCGATAAGCCGAGGAGCCATGGGCGTGCAGGGCCTATCCAATGGAAGGCACCTGCCAATGAACCCACCCCGGCCAAGGCAGCCAGCACCGGAGTTATGCAACACAAGGAGGAGGCAACCGACGCGACAATTGCCACCCATATCGTACGGCTCTTGGATGATTTCGTAGCGCTCATGCTAGTTGGTCCTCGTTGTGAATATTCATGTCCTGCTCTCAAGTACAAGGCAGCATGTTGCGCGCTTCAGCAGGTAGGATGAAGGAACTCTTGGAGCATGCGGATGAAGCTCCGGGGCCGGCTCAGTCCTCTCCTTCTATCGCCTTCAGGATCCGCTCCTCCAAGGGCTTGTTCGGCACTTCAGTGAAGATGGTGTCCCGATCGGCCATGAGGGCGTCGATGGTCCTGCTCTGCTTGTCGAAGGCTCGGCAGCCATCGCAGGCGCGTTCGTGCATCCAGAGCTGCATGCGCTCCAAGGCAGAAAGGGGTTGTGTGGAACGACGCTCCACGAGCTCCGTCGCTTTGCGACAAGAGAGCATCAGGGTCGTCATCAGGCTCATGGTGGTCATTGGCGTGCGGCAAGCATATGGCTGATGCAATCGCGCAGTTTCACTTTGGCGCGGTGCAGCTGCTGCCAGTAGTTCGTCGAACTGATCCCGAGTTCCTGACAGACCACTGCGGCATCCTGTTCCTTCAGGTATTTCATCTCCACGGCCGCGCGCCAGTTCGCGGGCAGGTGGCCCAAGCATTCGTGCAGGTAGTGCTGCAGGGCTTCCTTCTCGGCGGCTTCGTCGATGTCCCAGTCCTGTGGCCTGTGTTCCGGCTTCCACGCCCCTTCGGTCGTGAAACGGTCGTCCTCCAATGCATCCGCGCCATGCACTATGGGGTCGCGGTAGGCTTTGCGGTAATGGTCGGCAAGCTTGTTCTTCAGGATAGCGAAGAGCCAGGTGCGTGGGCTGCTCTGGTGCGCGAACCGATCGCGTGATTCCCATGCCGCCATGAAGGTGATCTGGACCAGATCTTCTGCGATCAAAGGATCCCGAATGCGTGCCTTGGCATAACCCAACAGCTCGGCTGTATGCATCTGAACCCAACCCGTTAGGTCGTGGGCTTCTCCAATGGTTGTAGCCGTCGTGCTCATCTCATTGATCGTAGGAATGAAACAAAGATACATGCGTACTTTTCAGGAGGTCGTTGACAATCGTGTGGAGCGTGGTCAGGGTTTGCTGTTGTGTGCGACCAACGAGCCAAGCACGATCCGCAACATGCCCTTTCGCATCCGGCTTCTCTTCCTTGCCCTTTTATTCGTTGTGGCCATTCACGGCCAGGATCTCAGTCCACTAAGTGCTCCTTTCGACCTGACCGTAGTAACGATCGAGGTGGTCACAATACAGCCCGAGCCAGTGTGTGCAGGTGTGGTCATCGTCACTGATAGCACTGTCCTCGCTACTACACATGTGATGGTGGAATTGCTCGCTGCACATAGATGAGCGGCCGATCGATGCGTTCGCTACTGCGATACCGTTCCGGGCTGCGCCACTATGGTCCATTATTGCTGGTCCTGTTATGTTCCTGCTCCGGCGAAGTGTTCCAAGGCTATGCGCTTTCAAAGCCCGATCAACGCATCGCTCTTCCCGGGGACCTACGCGAAGTATCCGATCTGGCCTGGTCCGGACCGGAACAACTGTCCATGGTGCAGGACGAACGCGGGATCCTCTTCCTGTATGATCTATCCAAGAGGGCCGTTGACACCAAGGTCAAGTTCGAGAAACGGGGAGACTTTGAAGGGGTAGCACGCGATGGCGACCGCACCTTCATGGTGGAGAGCAACGGGCGCGTTCACCTGCTCGATGCGTTTGGTGATCCAGATGGCGAACAACACTGGGATACATTCCTTGATACGGACAATGATGTGGAGGGCGCCTGCTGGGATGCCACCACCCAGCGCCTTTTGCTTGCCTGCAAAGCGGATCCAGGTAGTGACTTGGACAAACACGAGCAGCGTGCGATCTATGCCTTCGACCCGATCTCGGGAGTGCTCGACCCGGCCCCGGTGTATGTGGTGGAACTGGACGATGTTCGCGATGCGCTGAAGGCTCGTAACCAAGGCATTCGGCAACTTCAATTCGCACCATCGGCATTGGAGATCCATCCGTACACCGGTGATCTCTGGGTCCTTTCTGCGCATGATCGTTTAGTGGTCGTCATCTCGCGGAACGGTCAAGTGCTGGATGCAACACTTTTGGCACCCGAACTATATGTTCAGCCGGAGGGCCTCACATTCGACCCGAACGGGCGCTTGTTCATATCCAGCGAGGGCGGCGACCATAAGGGCTATCTCCTCTCCTTTACCCCACGGAAGCACATACGATGACCGTTCGGAGCGTTCTTTCCATCCTCTTTATCGCCATGGCATCTGGCCTGCGTTCGCAGGACACCACTGGGTATTGCATCCCCACGATCGACGGACAGCCGCGCCCAAAAGGATTGGAATTGACCTATGAGCGCATGCTCGACTACGGCATCACAGGAACGCGCAATGACGTTTCGCCTGGAGACTATGCGACCCAAGTGCGGCGCAACGCGCGGTGGAAGTCCAAGATCCGGCTGCCTTTGCTGAACACCCCGGCGTGGAAGGTGAATATGGGGCTTGGATATTCCACGGAGAACTATTCGTTGGAACAGGAAAGTGGAAGCGGTGATCAGGTCCTCTCGCTCTTGGATGACAAACAGCTGCGTTCCATTTCCGCAGGCCTTTATGTCGTGAAACCATTCGTGGGCAACCGCTATCTCGTGCTGCGCACCAACTCCAGCCTGAACGATGATGGCACCGGAACATTCGCCTCCAAACAGAATTCACTGAAGCATGAGATCGCCCTGGTCTATGGCATCAAACGCAATGCCTCCTCTTCAATCGGGTTTGGTATCGCCTTCGGGTACACCTTGGGCCGTGCCAGTTTATTGCCCGTGATCGGCTACGACCGAAGCTTCAACAAGCACTGGGGGCTGGAGGTCCTTTTGCCTTCGTATGCGCGTGCCCGATACGCTTTTGGGCAAGGCAACCTGCTGCTGTTCGGCGCCAAGATCGATGGGGCCAACTACAATATCCGCCTGCAAGGACAGGGACTGGATGGCGTGTACTTCCTTGAACGCTCGGACCTGCGAGCCTTTATGCGCTATGAACGGGAGATCCACGATTGGCTTTGGTTCGGTGCCGATGTGGGGCTGAACACCAACCTGGATCTCAGTCTCGTGACCGATCACGGCGCGCAACGTGGCGAAGTCATCCTCTCCAATTCCGTGAACAACGCGTTCTATTTCGGTGCCGGCTTCTTTGTTGTACCTCCCAAGAAAATGTGGCAATGATGATCGCACGAAACATCGTACTCGTTGTCTTGGGCCTGTTCGCTGCCCCGAAGACGCTTGTTGCGCAAGGTGGATCGGAGCGATCACCTGCGCATACCATCTACCTGCTCGGCGATGCCGGTGAGGATGGAGAGGAGCACAGCGCACCCGTGCTGCGTCTATTGGACAGCCTGGTCCGGAAGGACGTCAGTGCCGATCGTACGGTAGTGTTCCTGGGCGACAATATCTATCCGCGTGGTCTGCACGGCAAGGATGACACCTTGCGCTCCCAAGATGAAGCCCGGATCGACGCACAGATAGAGGCTGTGCGAAATATCGGTACACGCGTCCTGTTCATACCCGGCAACCACGATTGGGAACAAGGTGGTAAGCACGGCTGGAAGGCCGTGCAACGACAGGAACGATACGTGGAGGATGCGTTTGGTAGCGACATGTTCAAGCCAGATGGTGGGTGCCCCGGCCCGGTGACCATTACGCTGGGCAAGGATGCGGTGCTCGTGTTGTTGGACACGCAGTGGTGGTTGCACCACGAGCGAAAACCGGTCGGAGAAAAGGACGGCTGCGAGGCTGTATCGACGGAAGAGGTCATCGTGCAACTGGCCGATGAGTTGAAGGATGCCCAGGACAAGCGCATCATCGTGGCGGGCCATCACCCCTTGTACAGCCAAGGAAACCATGGTGGCCATTTCCCCCTTCGTGAACACCTCTTCCCGTTCACTGCCATCAACAAGAAGGCGTATGTGCCATTGCCAGTGCTAGGTAGCATCTATCCGCTGTATCGTAAGCTGCTCGGCGATGTGCAAGACCTGGCCCATGTTGAATATCGCGAGATGCGAGATGCCTTGCTCTCGGTATTCGAACAATATCCCGGAATGGTGTACGCTGCAGGACATGAACATGGCTTGCAGTATGTGGTCCGCGATGGCGTGCAGCATGTGCTGAGCGGCGCAGGTTCCAAGGCCACCTACATGCGCCATACGGAGAAGTGCGAATTCGTGGCGTCGGAGAGGGGATTCGCGAAACTCGTCCTGATGGAGAATGGATCCATGGAGGTGGAGTACTTCACCATTTCCGGTGGTACAGTTCCGGTCTATAGCACCTATGCGCCGGCGATAGCGCCGCGTTTCGTAGAACCCAGCGAATGGCCCACGGATCAGTCCCCGGCCAGCGCCTTGTTGGTGCCCAATGCGGATCTCGAAGCATCGTGGTTGCATAGGGTGTTCTTCGGCTCCTTGTACCGCGATCTGTGGACCGCGCCGATCCTGGTGCCTAGTGTGTTGCTGGATACCTTGTATACTGGTTCCGCGCCGAAGAAAATGGGCGGCGGCATGCAGACCCGTTCCCTGCGGTTGCAAGCGGACAACGGTCACGAATACGTGTTGCGCGATGTTCGGAAGTATCCCGCCAAGGCGCTCGCGCTCGATCTCAGGGGCACCATCGTGGAAGAGCTTGTGGCGGATGGCATTGCGGCCAGCCACCCGTACGCGGCCGTGGCCATTGCACCGTTGTCACGTGCGGTGGGTGTGCCGTACCTCAGTAGTACCCTGCTTCACGTGCCCCACCAAAGGGCCTTGGGTGTGTACGTCGGCGTCTTCGGAGGTACCCTAAGCTTGTTCGAGGAACGACCCGACGGCGCATGGCCGGACAGTCCACATATGGGTGGCGGGAAGGAATTGGTTAGTTCTTCCGACGTTATTCACGCCGTGCATGAGAAGCAGGACCACCGTGTGGATGAACGGGCATTGATCCGGGCACGCCTCCTCGATATGGTCATCGGCGACTGGGACCGGCACGATGATCAGTGGCGTTGGGCCGTTCACAAGAACAAGGGGAGCACGGTGTACAAGCCGGTGCCTCGCGATCGCGACCAAGCCTTCTTCACACAAGATGGTCTGCTTCCTGCTTTGGTCAACCGCCGCTGGGCCATGCGAAAGTTCCAAAGCTTCGGCCCCGATATCCGCGACATCTCCGGGCAGAATTTCAATGCACGCTACCTCGATCGCGCATACCTCTCGGGAATGGACCGGTCTGTTTGGAAAGAGATCGC
>JBGTAJ010000210.1:0-4929 GCA_041749915.1 Flavobacteriales bacterium | reverse complement strand
CACCTAGAACTTCGCGCAGGGCACGATGCGTCGCCGTGAGGCCGCCCGCTTCTTGTAGGCCTGCACGATCTCGTAGCCCAGTGTGATCTCGTGCGCACCGGCGCTGTGTCCGGCCAGGCGCGAGATGGTGATGTCATAGCTGTAGCCCACCCGCAGGTCGTTCACCTTCACCCCCACCAGCACGGCGAGCGCATCGTTGTTGGCGTAGCCGGGGGCGTAGCGCTTGAACAGCGGAACGCCGCGGTACCAGAGCCCGGCGAAGAAGGGGTCGCGCTCGAAGTAGGCGCCGAGGTCCAGCTGGTCGTACTTCTCCTGTGACCGGAAGTTGAAGGCCAGCACGATGCTCTGCGGATGTTCCTTGATGACCGGCGTGCGGATGCTCAGGCGGTAACCGCCGTGCATGCTGAAGCGGGACGGTAAGCGCGACTCGTTGAGCAGCAGCGATTGGTTGGGCCGGTTCATGTGGTGCAGGGAGACGCCCAGCCACAGTTTCGGGGTGAAGAACAGGGCACCCCCGGCGATGTCGGCATACCCGATGCTGGTGCCGTCCATGTTCTCGTAGGTGCCGATGGTACCGCCCCGCGCCAGCTGGTCACCGAAGACCAGGCGGCTATAGTCCACGGCATGGTTCACCCAGCCGAACTGCAGGGCGGGACGGATGAAGACCTTGCGCTTGATCTCGATCTCGTAGGCGTATTGCGCCGCCACACTGGTGTAGCGCAGCGCCCCGGACCCGGCCTTGTCATGCGTCACCAGCAGGCCGATGCCGCTGTTGAGGTCCGAGAGGTAGTGGTCCATCGCGAAGTTGGCCGTGACGAAGGACCCTGGGATGGCGGGCCATTGGTCGCGGTACGACAGGCCCAGGCGGGTCTGCGCACCCGTGCCGGCAAAGCCGGGGCTGATGTACGTGGGCGCGGCGTAGAACTGCGTGAACTGGGCATCCTGTGCCGTGGCGACAATCACCACTGCACAGGCCCAGCCGGTAAGTACCGCACGCGTTCTACTCATGGCGGGTCAGGCGATCACCAGCGATGTTCGGCACCATCAGGAGGTCCAGGGCCAGTTCACGTCCGTCCTCGGCGGCGGGCGCAGCGTCCAGCAGGCTCTCCTGCGTCATGTATCCTGCTGCTTCCACCGTGAGGGCGTAGCGTTGGCCGGGTGTCACCACCAGCAGGTAGCGGCCGGTGGTGGCGTTCGCGTTGTACACGCCGATGATCTCCTCGCGCGTTTCATCCATCAGCGTGAGGCGTGCCTGCACGGGCTCGTCGGCCGCATCGGTGACCACGCCTCGCACCACCAAGTAGTTCAGCTGGGTGCCGGGGAAGTCCACCTGGTAGATGTCCTGCATGCCCAGCCCACCGGGACGTTCGGAGGAGAAGTAGCCGGTGAAGCCATCGGCGCTCAGGCAGAAGTAGATGTCGTCGTTCACCGTGTTCAGGGGATAGCCCATGTTCTCCGGCAAGGCCCAACCGTTCATGTCGGCATCCAGCAGAGTGGTCTTGAAGATGTCGTAGCCGCCCATGGTGCTGTGCCCGTTGCTGCTGAAGAAGAGGGTGAGGCCGTCACTGTGGATGAAGGGGGCGTCCTCGTCGTTGGCGGTGTTCACCTTGGGTCCCAGGTTCAGGGGCAGGCTCCATTCCCCGTTGGGCAGCCTGCGGATGCGGTAGAGGTCGCGTCCGCCGAAACCACCGGGACGGTCGGAGGTGAAGTAGATCTCGTCACCACCGGGAGCGATGCTCGCGCTCGGCTCATGAGAGGGCGAGTTGATCATGGGCGTCATCAGTTCGGGCATCTGCCACTGCTGCGCATGGACGCGGGCCTCGAAGAGGTCGCCGCTCACCAGGTCACGTTGCGTTCGGTACACGATCATGGAACTGCCATCGGGGCTGATGCCCACTGTGGCATCGTGCACCCGCGTGTTCAGCGGGGCACCCACGTTGGTGGCCGCGCCCCAGAGATCATCCACCCGCGTGGCCTTGTAGATGTCCTCGAAGTATTGGCCCGTGGGGTCCTTGAGGTTGCCCGTGGTGCCCTGGCGACGGGAGGTGAAGTACAGCGTGCTGCCGTCCGCCGTCACCAGCGGGCAGTAGTCGTGCGCCTCGGAGTTCACCGTGGTGCCCATGTTCCGCACTTGCACATCGATGGGGTGTTTCACCAGTTCCTTGGCCTGCTGGGCCATGGCCACCAGGCGCTGCACCTCCACGTCCTTCACGGCGCGGTAGTTCAGGTTGCGGTAGGCATGCAACAGGTCCACGGCATCATCGAAGCGCTGCTGGCGGTGGCGCAGCAGGGCGAGCTCGTAATGCGCCTCGGTATGTCCGCCACGCACGGCCTTCTCCATGTGCGGGATGGCCTTCTCGCGCTGGCCCGGAAGGTTCACGTAGCACAGGCCCACTTCGTAGTAGACCTCCACGAAGGTGGTGTCCACGGGCAGCAGGCGCTTGTAGACCTTCAGCGCGGCCTCGTAGTCCTCGTTGGCCAGATGGGCCTTGGCCTGGTCCAACATCTGGTTGTGCGGCCGCTTGTAGTTCGGCTGGGCCAGTGCCACCAGCGAGAGGGCGACGCACAAGGGGGTGATCAGGGTTCGCATCTTCATCATCGTAAGAGTGTGACATCGCCTTTCATGACGGACTCGCGACCGTCACTGAACTTGGCGTAGGCTTTCCAGACATAGACATCCTGCTTGGCGGGGTCACCGCGGTAATAGCCGTCCCATCCGATCCGGGGGTCTTCCGTCACGAAGAGCAGTTCGCCCCAGCGGTTGAAGATCTCCAGGCGGTAGTCCTCCACACCCTCGTAGAGCGGGAAGAAGTGGTCGTTGTCATAACTGTTCGGGTCGTACGCACCGCCCGTGGGCCCGGTGTTGCCCGGCGTAAAGGCATTGGGGAAGCGGATGTCGCCCGTGGCCTCACCGGTCACCGCACTGAGCACCTGGAAGGTGTCCGGACAGTTCCATTCGTTGTTCGCGATCAGCGTCACATCGAAGGTGCCCGCCTGCGTGTAGTAGTGAACCGGGTTGAACTCGTTGGAGGACGTGCCGTCGCCGAAGTCCCAGCTGTAGTCCGTGGCGTTGGCGCTGAGGTTGTAGGTGAACACCGGGTCGGTGGGCACGATCACCTCGGTGGGCTGCAGCACGAAGTAGGCGATGGCACGCGGACGCACCACCACGGAATCCACCTTGATGGCGGTATTCACTCCTCCCCCTATGCCAAATGCGGTCAGGCTCACGGTATAGACCCCTGGTACGTTGAAGATGTAGGTGGGGTTATCCGCGGTGCTGGTGCCGCCATCGCCGAAGTTCCACTGGTAGCTCTGGCCCTGCAACGAAGTGTTGGTGAAGGAGACGGTGAGCGGCGCACAGCCATCGCCCTGCCCCAGGAAGCTGGCCGTGGGCAGCGGCGGGGTGATCACGACCTCCTGTGTCGCGGTATCGCTGCAGTAGGTGCCGTTCACGATCAGCTCGATGGTGAAGGTGCCCCACGAGGCGTAGGTGTGGCTGCCCGGTGCCTGGAGCGAGGAAGTGCCTCCATCGCCGAAGCTCCAGTTGTGCGACCAGTTGCCGGCGCTGCTGGTGTTCACCAGGTCCACCGTGGCATTGGGGAACTGTTGGATGAACGGGGTGGCCTGGAACGCCGCCGTGGGCACCGGGTAGATGTTCACGAGACGTGTCGCCGTGGCCGTGCATCCAAAGGGGGAGGTCACGGTGAGGGTGATGGTGCGCGTCAGGTCGAAGGGCGTGGTGTTGACGTAGGTGTAGGCGGGCTCCTCACCGACGAGCATGTTGCCATCGCCCATGTCCCATACGAAATTGGTGCCTCCCGTGCTCTGGTTGTCCAGGCTGAGCACCATCGGCGAACAGCCCTGATCGTTCACCATGAACGCTGCGATCACTTCCGGATACACGGTGATGGGGACCGCCGTGGTGTCCGTGCATCCGTGGATGGAGGTGGCGACCAGCTGGGCATCGTAGATCTGCGGTGCGGTCTGGCCGTGTGCATACACGTGGCTGGTATTGCCGGGTCCGGCAGTGAGCTCCTGGCCATCGCCGAAGGACCACTGCAGTTGCTGCGCGCCGATGCTGAGGTCCTGGAAGGGCACCGTCAAGGGCTGGCAGCCCTCGGTGATGCCGGGGATGAACTGCGCGAGCGGCTGTGGATGGACCAGGATGGGTGCGCTGGCCGTGTCGCTGCACCCGTAGATGGAGGTGGCCACCAGTTGAGGGGTGAACACCACATCAGCAAGTCCTTGGGCGAAGTAGGTGTGCTGCGGAGCGGTCGCGGTGCTGTACTGGCCATCGCCGAAGGTCCACGCGTAGTTGCTGGCGCCACTGGACAAGTTGAGGAACTGGACCGGCAAGGGCGCGCATCCCGCACTGTCCGCCACGAAGGCCGCGACCACCTGCGGGAACACCTCGATGTTGCGCACCACCGTGCTGCTGCAACCGTGCGAGGTGAGGGCGGTGAGGGAGACCACCGTCTGCATGGGTCCAGGGCCCGCGTAGTTATACCAGGTGTGCCCATGGACAGCCTGTGTCGTATCGGAGGTGGAACCATCGCCGTAGTTCCACAGGTACTGATCGGCACCGGTGGACAGGTTGGTGAGCTGCACCGTGAGCGGGTGACAGCCCTGCGCGTCGGAAAGGGCGAGGTCGGCCATGGGGTTCGGGTACACGGTCACGGTGGCCTGCGCAGTGTCCACGCAACCGAAGGCATTGGCACCCACCAGGGTCACGGGGAACACCTGATCATTGGTGGAGGTGTTGATGTAAGTGTGCGATGGTGATGGTCCGGCACCCGTGGCGCCATCGCCAAAGATCCACTGGTAGCTCACCGCTCCAACCACGCTGGGGAAGGTGACGGTGAGCGGGCTGCACCCACTGTCCGGCTCGGCCACGAAGGTGAAGTCCGGCGTGGGGTACACGGTGATCTG
>JBGTAJ010000209.1:0-19919 GCA_041749915.1 Flavobacteriales bacterium | reverse complement strand
AACCTTGGCCTTGAGCTTGTTCACACCCTTGTGGAACAACTGGATGGACACATCACGCACCGCTCTGGTCCGGGGGTGACCTATTTGCTTACTTTTGAGCGTACCAAGAACTCTGGAAATGGCGCAGACGAACGTCCTCGTAGTAGAGGATGAGAGCATTGTGAGCAAGGATATCCAGCACAGCTTGAAGAAGCTGGGGTATCATGTGGTGGGCGCTGCAAGCACCGGCGAACAGGCCGTCCTGCTCGCCCAGCAGCACATGCCGGACATCATCCTCATGGACATCATGCTCAAGGGCGAGATGAACGGGATAGAGGCCGCCGATACCATCCGGAAGGAAACCAACATCCCGGTGATCTTCCTCACCGCCTACGCCGACGAAAGCACCCTGGCCAAGGCCAAGGTCACCCAACCCTACGGGTACATCATCAAGCCCTTCAAGGAGATCGACATCCACACGTCGATCGAAATGGCGCTGTACAAGCACAAGAAGGAATCGGAAGTGCTGCGCGAGCGCGACATGCTCTTTGCCCTGGTGGAGAACAAGGACCCCGCCAAGGAGATCCTCTTCGTGAAAAGCAACAGCCGCCTGGTGAAGCTGAAGACCACGGACATCTACTTCATCGAAGCGCTGAAGGATTACGTGGTGATCAACACACTGAACACACGCTACACCGTGCACAGCACCATGAAGGATATCGAGGCCAAGCTCCCCGAATCCGATTTCATCCGCGTGCACCGCAGTTTCATCGTTCGCCTGGACAAGATCGTGGCCATCGAGCAGCCCAACCTGATCCTGGAGAACGACAAGAAGGTCATTCCCATCGGGGGCAGCTACAAGGACGACCTTGCCAAGCGCTTGAACCTGGTCTGATCGGCGGCGGCGGTCCTACGATCAACGTTTACCGCCCTTCTTCTTCCCCTTCTTGCCAGCTTTGGGTGCCTGCCGGAAGCCCTTCTTTGCCGGTGCGCCCTTGGGAGCACGTCGCTCGAATTTCCCCGAGCTGGTCTTCATGGTCTCGCCTTCCAGACCGAATTCCACCGTCCGGCGGTCCATGTCCACCGCCTTCACCACCACGCGCAGCTCATCACCCAAGCGGAAGCGGCGGTCCGTCCGTTGGCCCACCACCGTGTAGCGTTCCTGGTCGAAGCGGAAGATGTCGCCCGGCAGTTCGCGCAGGCCGATCATGCCTTCGCACTTGTTGTCCACCAGTTCCACGTAAATACCCCAGTTGGTGAGCCCGCTGATGATGCCATCGAAGGCCTCACCGATTCGATCGCGCAGGAATTCCGCCTGTTTGTATTTGATGGAGGCCCGTTCGGCATCGGCCGCCTGTTTCTCCATGCGCGAACTGTGCTTGCAGCTAAGTTCGAGCGCTTCCCGGTCCAGCGCCATGCCCTCAGCCAGGTAATGGTCCAGGGCGCGGTGCACCAGCAGGTCGGGATAACGGCGGATGGGACTGGTGAAGTGGGTGTAGTGATCGAAGGCCAGGCCGTAGTGGCCGATGTTCTCCGTGGTGTAGATGGCCTTGCTCATGCTGCGGATGGCCACCTGCTTGATGATGTTCTCCTCCTCGGTGCCCTGCACGGCACGCAGCAGCTGGTTGATGGCATGCGGTAGTTCCTCCATGTTGGAGGTGTCCAATTGGTGCCCGAAGCTTTTGGCCAGTGCCCGCAACTGGGCCACCTTCTCGGGGTCGGGCAGGTCGTGCACGCGGTACACGAAGGGCTTGGGCTTGCCGTTACGGGGCTTGCCCACGAAGGTCGCCACGCGCTTGTTCGCCAGTAGCATGAACTCTTCGATGAGCCAGTTCGCCGGACCCATCACCTTCTCATACACCCCCAAGGGCCGACCTTTTTCGTCCAGCTTGAACTTGACCTCATTGCCACCGATCTCCAGCGCACCATTGGCCAGGCGGTCCTTGCGGAGCACCTCGGCCAAGCGGTTCAGGGTCAGCACCTCCTCCTTGAAGGGCCCTTCGCCGCCGTCGATGATGGCCTGCGCCCCGGCATAGGCGAAACGGTGCTGGGAACGCATCACCGTGCGCCCGAACCATTCCCCCTTGATGCGTGCCTGATCATCCAGTTCGAAGATGGCGCTGAAGCTCAGCTTGTCCGAATGCGGATTGAGCGAGCACAGGTCGTTGCTGAGCTTCTCGGGCAGCATGGGCACCACGCGGTCCACGAGGTATACGCTTGTGGCCCGGCTGGCGGCCTCCATGTCCACCACGCTGCGCGGCCGCACGTAGTGGCTCACGTCCGCGATGTGCACGCCGACCTCCCAATTACCGTTGGCCAACTTGCGCACGCTCAAGGCGTCATCCAGGTCCTTGGCGTCATCCGGGTCGATGGTGAGGGTGGGAACGTCACGTACGTCCCGCCGCTTGGCGACCTCTGCCGGGGTCACACCATCCGGGATCTCCAGGCTCGCCTTCAGCACGCTTTCGGGGAATTCCAACGGCAGGCCGAACTCCGCGAGGATGGCGTGCATTTCCACTTGGTGCTCGCCCGCCTTGCCCAGTACGCGGGTCACCCGGCCACGGGCCAGGTCACGGGCGTCCTTCCATTCGCCCAGTTCGATGATGGCCTTGTCACCCTCCTTCGCCCCGTTGACGTCGGCCGGCGGGATGAAGAAGGGCTTCTGCACCCGCTGGTCATCTGCCACCAGGATAATGCGTCCTTCATGCTTGTGGATGGTGCCCACGAACTCCGTGCGTCGGCGCTTCAATACCTCCAGCACCTTGCCTTCGGTCTTGTAGCCCCGGCCTTCCTGCAGCTTGATGCGGACCGTGTCACCGTGCAGCGCCGTTCCGATGTCGCGCTGGCCGATGTAGACGTCGTCCAGGCCGACCACCCCGAGGCGCACGTAGCCCGCGCCACTGGCGATGATGTCGATGGTGCCCTCGGCGGTATTGCCCATGGCGTTGCCGGCAGCGGTGTAGCGGCCCTTTTTACCGCTCTCGATGCGCCCCTCGTCCAGCAGTAGGTCGATGGCATCGAACAGCAGGTAGCGCTGGCTCTTGTCCTTGAAGCCCAACTGCAAGGCCAATTGCTGGCTGGTGATCCCGGCATGGGCGGCGCGCCGCACGGCGGAAAGGACCTCCTCGATCAGTTGTCCGGGTTTGCGGTCCGTGGCTTGGTTGGGCATGTTCTTCGGTGTTCGGCGCCGCAAGTTAGCCGCAAGCGCCGGGCCACCATCGTGGGACCCCTTGTTCTGCATGGACCCTCCCGTTCCTGCTGTGTCCATTGTGGGGCGCGGGTTCGAGGCCTCCACCAACGATCGTTGATAACCTGCGGAAGATCTCTACCTTTGCAGCCCTTTCTCAGGGAATTCCATGCAGGAAAGCTCCAAGATCTTCAGTGGCACCGCCACCCGGTACCTTTCCGAGAAGATCGCTGCGGCCAGCGGCGAACGGCTCGGTGAAGTGACCGTGTCGCGGTTCAGTGATGGGGAGTTCCAGCCCAGCTTCGAGGAGACCGTGCGAGGTGAGCTGGTGTTCATTGTCCAGAGCACCTTCCCACCGAGCGACAACCTGTTCGAGCTGTTGATGATGGTGGATGCGGCCAAACGCGCGAGCGCCAAGCGTATCGTGGCGGTGATGCCCTACTTCGGATTTGCCCGACAGGACCGTAAGGACAAGCCCCGCGTAAGCATCGCCGCCAAGCTGGTGGCCAACATGCTAACGGCCGCCGGCGTGGACCGCATCATCACCATGGACCTGCATGCCGACCAGATCCAAGGCTTCTTCGAAGTTCCGGTGGACCACCTGTTCGCCAGCAGCCTGTTCCTGCCTTACATCAAAGAGATGGGCTTGAAGGACCTGGTGATGGCCGCTCCCGACACCGGGGGTACGAAACGGGCCAATGCCTATGCCAAGCACCTGGGTGTGGACATGGCCATCTGCTACAAGCAGCGGAAGGTGGCCAACCAGATCGAGAGCATGACCGTGATCGGCGATGTGAAAGGCAAGAACGTGGTGTTGGTGGACGACATGGTCGACACCGCCGGCACGCTCACCAAGGCCGCCGACATGATGATGGAGCAGGGCGCCACGAGTGTGCGTGCCGTTTGCACCCATGCCGTGTTGAGCGGTGAGGCTTGCACACGCATCCAGAACAGCTCGCTTGCGGAGCTGATCGTTTCAGATACCATTCCCATCGGGGCTGACAAGTTGCAGCACACCGATAAGATCAAGCAGCTCACCGTGGCGCAATTGTTCTCCGACGTCATTCGCCGGGTACGCAGCCACGAGAGCATCAGCAGCCACTTCATCATCGCCTAACACCCTCGACCCAATGAACACTGTAGCGCTCAGCGGTACGCTCCGCCAAGCCGTCGGCACCAAGTATGCCGCCCAACTTCGCCGGGAGAAACGCGTGCCTTGCGTGCTCTATGGCGGAGGCAAGTCCATCCATTTCAGCGTGGAGGAGTCCGCCCTTCGTCACATCGTATTCACCCCCGAACTGGTGGGTGTGGAGATCGAGCTCGATGGTGCTACGACCCTGGCCGTAGTTCAGGAGAAGCAGTTCCACCCCCTCACGGATCGCGTGATCCACGTGGATTTCATCCAGCTGGACAATGCCAAGGAGGCTCAGGCCACCTTGTCCGTACGCCTGTCCGGTCAGCCGGTGGGTGTGCGCAAGGGCGGTAAGTTGAGCCATACCATGCGCAAGGTGCGCGTGAAGGGCCTGCCCGACAAGATGCCCGGTCACCTGGACCTCAACATCGCCGACCTGGACATCAACCAGTCCATCAGCGTTGCTGACCTCAAGATCGAGGGCCTTACGTTCCTGGGACGTCCTTCGGATGTGGTGGTGGCCGTGCGCCTGACCAAGAAGATGGAGGATGCCGCCGCCGCCGCAGCTGGTGCTGCACCGGGTGGTAAGGATGCCAAAGGCGCACCCGCCAAGGCAGCTGCCACCAAGGCCGCTCCGAAGAAGTAATTCCTGTCCGCGATAGGACGGTCGCTGATCGGGCAGGGATCCCTGCGCCGCGTGATCCGTACCCAAGCTCGCTTGCATGAAGTACCTGATCGTGGGTCTGGGGAACCCTGGCCCCGAGTACGCGGAAACGCGCCACAACATCGGATTTCAAGTGCTGGACGCCCTCGCTGGGGCGTCCAGCCTTGTTTTCAGCCCTGCCCGCTATGGTGACCATGCCGAGCTGCGGCACAAGGGACGCACCTTCATCCTGATCAAGCCCGCCACGTTCATGAACCTGAGCGGCAAGGCGGTCCGCTACTGGATGGACCAGGAGAACGTACCGGCAGAGCGCGTGCTGGTGATCACCGATGACCTGGCGCTGCCTTTCGGGGCCATCCGCATCAAGCCCAAGGGTGGCGCGGGTGGACACAATGGCCTCACCAGCATCATCGCCCTCATCGGTACCGAGGAGTTCCCCCGCCTGCGCTTCGGCATCGGCAGCAACTTCGCCAAGGGCCGGCAGAGCGAGTATGTATTGGGCGCCTGGAACAGTGAAGAACGAAAGACCCTGAACGAACGCATCGAGCTGGCCTGCAAGGCCGTGCTGCAGTTCGGTCTCTTGGGCGTGGAGAGCGCCATGAACAACTTCAACAAGCGCTGATAGCGGTCGTTACCCTTGCCCTGCGTGAGGTGGAGTAGATTTGCACCGATAATCCAAGCACCATGCTGAGCAAAAAGATCGAAGCGGCCCTGAACGGCCAAGTGGCCGTGGAGGCCAACAGTAGCCAGGCCTATCTGGCCATGGCCTCATGGGCCGAGAACCAGGGCCTCAGCGGCACGGCCGCCTTCCTTTACCGCCACAGCGACGAGGAACGCCTGCACATGCTGAAGTTGGTGAAGTTCATCAACGAACGCGGCGGCAAGGCCGTGGTATCCGCCCTAAAACAGCCCGGTACGAACTACAAGACCATCACCGAGATCTTCAAGGCCCTGCTGGACCACGAGACCAAGGTGACCAACGAGATCAACGGGGTGGTGGACCTGTGCCTGAAGGAAAAGGACTACACCACGCACAACTTCATGCAGTGGTACGTGAGCGAACAGATCGAGGAGGAGGCTCTGGCCCGTACCCTGATCGATAAGCTGAACCTCATCGGAAGTGACAAGGGAGGCCTGTACCTCTTTGATCGTGACCTCGAAGGCATGACCGCCCAGCCAGCTGCCAAAGGCGGCAAATAACGCGCATCTGTACCGGTGGAACGCCGCCTACGCCTTGTGGTATGCGGCGTTCCTGTGTTTTCAAGGGGGATCACCAAGGCCAATCGCCACCGATCCGGAGGGGGCCTTCCAGCTCGGCATCGATCAAGCGTTGACGAAGATCGGCGGGTGTGAAGTGCCCTGGCAGGGTGTCCATGGACGCCAGCCCATAGACCAGCAGCCCGGTGTACCGCACATTGTTCACCATGGCCTGAGGGTCCACGAGGTGAATGTCATCGCAACTGCTGTGGTAACACCCGTAAACGTGTTTGCCGAGGTCGCTCAAGGGGTAGATCACCGGCACACCGGCCATCAGGAAGGGTTGATGGTCGCTGTGCAACCAGATGGCCTCGGCCACTTCGCCCTTGAAGGATGTGCTGTCCATCGCCCGGATCGTACCGCAGAGCTCCTTCATGTGTGCGGGCCAATGTCCAGGACCTCCGATGCCGAAGCCCCGGGGGTTGCCGCTCATGTCCAGGTTGATCATGCACCGGATGTTCGCCAGTTCGCCCGTGTTGCGGTAGTGGGCCACCAGTGCCCTGGAGCCGAGCAGACCCTGTTCCTCGCCCATGAAAAGTACGAAACGCACCGTGCGCGCCGGTTTCTCGGGCATGGACTGCATGGCCCGGGCGAGGTCCAGGATGGAAAACGACCCGAGGCCATTGTCCGTGGCTCCGGTGGCCAGGTCCCAACTGTCCAGGTGTCCCCCCACGATGATCACCTCATCGGGGTGCGTGGTCCCACGGATCTCCGCGATGACGTTGTTGGCGCTTACCTGCTTGCTGAAGTTGCTCATGCCCAGGCGCGCCGTGAGCAGCTCCCCCTTTTCCAGCCGTGTGCGTAGGGTCTTCCCATCCTCTGTGGCGATGCAAGCCGCCGGGACGGCGATCAGCGTACCATCGATGGATGCGGTACCGGTGAGGAGCACCCCCCCATCCACCTGGTTCACGAAGACGATGGCCGCCACGCCACGCGTCAATGCCAAAGCGGCCTTTTCACTGCGGTGCAGGTTCTTGGTGCCCTCGGAAGCGTCCACCAGCCCGATGTTGATCATGGCCACCCTGCCTTTGAGCGCTTCACCAACGCGGTCGAGGTCGGCTGGAAGCCCATTGCCGGCATCGACCAGCGGAGCCTCCACATCAGCCTCAAGGGGGGTGTTCGCCAAGGCCACCGCCTGTAGATGTAGGAAGCCCATGCCGTCACCCACCGTGAGCTGCACACGCCCGCGCGACCAGGCCTGCGCCTCAAAGGGGAAGAGCTTCACCGTTTCCAGTCCTGAAAGGCGGAAGAGGCTGTCCGCCGCACGTTCCGCCAAGGCTCCCTGGGCGCTCCCGGTGAGCCGGTGACCGATCGCTCCCACGCTCCAGCGCAGCCATTCGTAGCCACGCGCATCCTGCTGAGCGCGCTGGTCGAAGGCGGTCCATTGCGGAGGAACGGTCTGTGCGTCAACACGCGCCTGTTGAGAGAACAGCAGCAGCAGCGTCAAAGCCCGGCAAAGAGTGCCGCTACTTTGTGGATAGGAGATGCGGATCGGCACGGGATCGGTGATGAGGGCGTTCAAAACTACGTCACGGCCAATGGCTTGGAGCCGTTATTTGCGTGTGCTGATCCTCCCCGTCCTTCTTTGTGCCGCTGTTCCCCAGCAGCGCGATGCGGACAAGGACACCACATCCATCCTGCAGGCCAACTACCTCTACAACATCGCCAAGTTGGTGGAGTGGAAGGATCCTGCCATGCGCAGTGGCAACTTCATCATCGGGGTCATCGGCAGTTCCAACCTGTACCAGGAATTGATCAAGCAGTATTCCACCCGGACCATCGGCAAGCAACCCATCGAGGTGCGCAAGCTTCCCCGTTCGGTGGACGTGGAGCGCTGCCACCTGCTCTTCGTTGGCCGCTCCGAGATCTCGATCCTTCCCGAACTGTACAAGCGACTGGAGAAGAGCCCCACGATCCTGGTCACGGAATATGCCGGGGCCATGGATGATGGCGCGGTGGTGAACTTCGTCAAAGTCGACAACCTACTGAAGTACGAGCTGAGCCTGGCCAACGCACAGAAACATGGGGTGGTGGTCGGTCTCACGCTTCGAAACCTGGCCCATCGCGTAGAGGAATGACCATGGCACGCCTGCTTTCCATAGCCCTGTTCGCGCTGCTGACCATGGCCTCTGCCATCGCCCAGACGGACCCCTTGGTGGAGGCGCTGCGCCGATATCAGGGTGGTGAGCTGCAACAGGCGCGCACCTTGATCGATGAAGCGGTCGTTTCTCCGGCACATGTGAAGGACCCCGAGGCCTGGCTGTTACGCGGGTTCATCTACAAGGACCTGTTCAAAGGGATGCCCGGAGGTGAACAAGCGGATGCGGTGCGTGACACGGCCCTCGCCAGCCTGACGACTTGCCTGGAGGTCGATACGGAGGGTACCTACCGTGATAATGCCGTGCAGGCCTACGACTTCCTCGCCCGGTCCTGTTTCAATGACGCGGCCAAGGCGCTCAATGACATGCAGGAGGAGCGTGCAGTTGTCCTGTTCCAACGGTACAAGGAAGTCACATTGGCCCGCGACCCCAACGCTTCGGTGAGCGCCCGGGAGGTGGAGTTCACCAACGCGCTGGGAACCCAGTACACCAAACGCTTCAACAAGGACCGGCTGGAGGTCGCCTGGTTCGACAAGGCCGTGGAGGCATACAAACGCGTGTTGACCATCGACCCGGAGAACTACGGCGCCAACTACAACCTGGCCACGTTGTACTACAATCGCGGGGTGTACAAGATCCGCGCGATCGATGCGGAGTTCGATATTCCCACCATCCAGGAGATCCAGGAGGCCAGCCGGGAGTTCTTCCAGCTCGCATTGCCTTACATGCTGAAGGCCCATGACATGAACCCCACCCGGCGGGAGACCCTGCTGGGCCTGGAGGGTATCTACTACAGCCTTCAGGACCAGGAGAGCTCCGACCGATTCCGGGAGCTCTATGAGCTGTTGCCACCCCAGAACGACCAATAAGGGGCGATGGGCATGGCATTGCGGATGACCATCGGCAGAAAGATCGGGATGGGCTTCGGCCTGTTCATCTTCTTCGCGCTGCTGGTGGTGATCCTCACCAACCGGACGCTGGAACGCAGCCGGCGCATCAACGAGCAGATCAACACGGTCTATTCCCCCTCCGTGGATGCATTGGTGCGCCTGCGGAACCTCACGGTCAATGCCCATACCCTGATCAAGCAATGGGCGTTGCTGGAGAGCATTGCCGATGCGCCCGAAAAGACGGCCCTGGTGGAACTGACCAACAAGGACCTGCCGCAGCTGCTGGACCGCGTGGATACCCTGATGGCCTATTGGGAGCCCGATGAGGTGGCCCGCATGAACCGCATCACCGCCGAGATGCGCACAATGTTCGACCTGCATGATCACATCAAGCAGATGCTTCCCTCGCTGGAGAGCTACAGTGATCCCTTCAAGCACATGGAACGCAGTGACCTGGCCGAGGAGGGTGGTCCGCTCGATCAGCAGCGGGCCAAGGTCCTTGCGGAACTGGACGGCCTGCTGGTGCTGCAGGAGGCCAAGCGGCGTGAGCTCGCCGAGGGCATGATCCACAGCTTCGACTCGCTGAAGTTCTTCGTGCTTTACATGGGCATCGGGCTCGTGGTGGTGGGTGCCATCATCGCGGTCTTCATCATCCGCGGCATCGTGGGGCCCGTGCAGCGCCTGCGCAGCGTGCTGCTGAGCCTGGGCCGAGGCGTATTCCCCAAGACCAAGGTGCGCACCACGAACGACGAGGTGGGCGACATGAGCAAGGCGCTGACATCCCTGGTGGAAGGGCTGCGGCGCACCACTGATTTCTCACACGCCGTGGCGGCCGGTGATTTTGAGGCCGAGTACCGGCCGTTGAGCGAAGAGGACATGCTGGGCCACGCCCTGCTGAAAATGCGCGATGAGCTCGGGCAGCGTGAACGGATCCTGGAGATGAAGGTGGTGGAGCGCACAGAGGAGGTGGTGCGACAGAAGGAGGAGGTAGAGCGCCAGGGACGCAAGGTGGTGGAGCTGTACAAGAACGTGACGGACAGTATCCGCTACGCCAAACGGCTGCAGGAATCGATCCTGCCTCCAGAACGGCGCATCCGGGAACTCCTGCCCGCATCATTCGTGTTCTACCGTCCCAAGGACATCGTCAGTGGTGATTTCTACTGGTTCGAACGGGTGGAGGACAAGGTGGTCTTCGCGGCAGTGGACTGCACCGGGCACGGCGTTCCGGGTGCCTTCATGAGCCTGATCGGCCACAACGGATTGAACCAGACCGTCAAGGAGCGCGGGCGCACCAGGCCCTCCGAGGTGCTGATGGACCTCAACAAGATCGCCTACGATGCCCTGCACAAGGACCGTGAGCAAGGGTTGGTGCGCGATGGAATGGACATGGCCCTCTGCTGTTACGACCCCGCGAAGGGGGTGTTGGAGTATGCCGGGGCAAACTGCCCGCTCTACCTGGTGCGAAACGGGGAGGTGCTGCAGTTCGCGCCGGACAAGAGTGCCATCGGCAGCTTCGATCTTCAGGGTCACACCTTTACGGACCACCGGATCAAGCTGCAGACCGGTGACATGGTCTACATCTTCTCCGATGGCTACGCCGATCAGTTCGGCGGCCCCAAAGGGAAGAAGTTGATGTATCGTAGATTCCGTGAACTGTTGTTGGAGATCAGCACCCAGGAGCCGGACCGCCAGCGCGGACTCCTTCAGGAGGCGTTCGGTAAATGGCGTGGAGGACACGAACAGGTCGATGACATACTGGTCATCGGCATGCGTGCCTGAGGAGGTACGATCAACCCTGCATCGTCCATCCACCACCCACGGAGGTCTCCCGAGGGTTCATGCACATCACCGGGATGTGTGCCTCGTTGGTGAGGATCTCCTGCTCGTAGGGCACACCCAGTACACCGAAGATGTTCCCCTGTGCAAGGTTCATGATGGTGATCAGGTCCGCATCCAGCTTCACGGCGTGGCGGACCACGGCCTTCACGAAATCGTTGCTGTCCTCCTCGGCGATCGTGGCGTCATGTGAGATACCGCGTTCGTCCAGGTACTGGTTCGCGAACTTGATGTTGTTCACCAGCTGCTTGTGGAGGAACTCATCGTCCTCGCGCGGGGTGATCAGGTACACCTTGCTGTTGAAGTACTTCGCGATGTCCGCTACAAGCGTCAGCTTTTGACGGGTCTCCTTGTGAAGGTCCAAGGGTACTACGATCGAGTCGTAACCACCCGCTTTGATGGAGCGTTCCTGCACGACGATGAACGGTACCTGCGAACTGGTGATCACGCGCAAGGCGCGGCTCCCGGTCAGGAACTGCATACCCCGCATGCCGTGGGTGCCCATCACGATCAAGCTCGCGTCGATCTCCGCGGCCGCATCGCCGATGTCCTCATAGATGGAGCCGACACGGACCAGCTTGTGCAGCTTCACCTCACCGGCCTCCGAAAGGGCCTTAGCGATGACCTCGTCCAATTTCTTGCGGGCGTCCTCCACTTCACCCACCTTGGAAACAACGTGCATGAGGTACACCTCCGCAGCGCTGTGCTTCGCCAGTGTCAGTGCGTGATCAAGGGCATTGTCACCCACCTTGCTGAAATCGGTGGGCACGAGGATCTTGCGTTGGGTATGGCTCATTTCCTTGGTATTTCCGGCAGGGCCCCGGACTTTAGGGCGGCTAAAGATAGAAGGTTCGTCTGCTTCTGTAAAACCACCAACCCCAGTTTCGGGGGCCTCATCGAACTGCGCGTAACCGTCCAACAAACGACAGCAAACGGCTGCAAACGCTTACAAACGTCGATCAACCGGATCCAGCCATGGACCGCCCTGTCCTTTGTGACGGCAATGGCCAGAAGGATCGACCAACAAGCGACAACCAACACACAACCAGTGATGAATACCTCGATGAAGAACAAAGTGCAACTGATCGGCAACCTGGGCGGCGACCCCGAATTGAAAGGGCTGAGCAATGGGCAGCATATGCTGCGCTTGAGCCTGGCCACGAACGAGCGCTTCAAAGGTGCTGATGGCCAATGGAAGGAGGACGTGCAGTGGCACCCCGTAGTGGTGTGGGGCAAACAGGCGGAGCGCCTGTCCACACTGGTCAAAAAGGGCAGCACCCTGATGGTGGAAGGCCGCCTTGTGCACCGCCGGTACGAGACCAAGGAAGGGGAGAAGCGCTTCTCCACGGAGGTCGTGCTCTCAGAATTCCAGTTGGTGAGCACTGCCAAGGCGGAAGTGAACTGAGCTCCAACCATGGACCGACAAGGCAAAGGGCCGCGCTCCCCGGAGTGCGGCCCTTTGCCTTGTTCATGGCTGCTGATGGCGCTATTCCTTAACCACCCGATGAGTATGGACGCCAGCATGCGAACGGACCTCCAACAGATAGGCACCGGCCTGGAGCCGCACCAGGTCCAGCACCGTTCGTTGCCCGCCGCGCACCACAGTGTGTTGGTGGACGGACCTTCCACCCACGTCGAAAAGGGTAAGCACGCTACCGTCCTCCACAGGGCCGTCGAGCACCAGTTGGGTCTGGAAGGGGACGGGCCAGACCTTCCAACTGTCAGTGATGTCCGACTCGTTCAATCCGACCGCACCAAAGGCGTTGATCTCCACACACTCGGTGGTCAGGCAGGTGTCGTTCAGCATGGCGCCCCACATGCGCAGGGTTCGGCAAAGGGAGAAGTTGCCTGGCGCCTCGTAGGCATGTACGGCCACGCGACCCTGTGATGTGGTCCCATCCCCGAAGTCCCAAGTGATGTCATGCTCCAGCCCTGAGGTCACGGAGGTGTCCAGTACGCCGACCAGTTGACCGGAGCTGACGTGCAGGAATCCGGGATCCAGGAACAGTTCACACTCGGCACCACCGGGCCCCAGGTAAAGCCACTTGCAGAGCGTGGCCGAGCAGTATCCCGGCGCGCCACCGGTAACGGTGATGCAGATGCGGTGCGGACCCGCCCCATCGAAGGTATGCGTGGCCTGTTGGCCTGCCATAGCCGAGCCATCATCGAAGCTCCAGGAGGTGCTGAACGACTGGTCAGCGAAGGTGGTCAGGTCCTGG
The DNA here is from genome assembly GCA_041749915.1 of Flavobacteriales bacterium. Taxonomy (GTDB): domain Bacteria; phylum Bacteroidota; class Bacteroidia; order Flavobacteriales_F; family PHOS-HE28; genus PHOS-HE28. The sequence goes on along the minus strand of JBGTAJ010000209.1, from coordinate 6,656 downwards.
AAGGTGATGGTGGCACCACTGATCAGCCCCAGCGTGAAGTCCGGGTCAAGGTCCAGGCAGGAACTGTCCGGCAGGGCATCGATGAGCTTGCAGGTGGAAGTACTGCAGGGCGCAAAAGTGCCTGCATCCAGGGCGTTCACCGTCAAACAAACGGGGTACTCACCAGGCCCCGGAAAGTAGGTCAGCAGTTCCGGATCCGTGGATTCTTGGAATGATCCGGCCAGGTAGCTCCAGGTGCTGTTCACCACGTAGGTGTTCCCTTGGTCGATCACCGCATCAAAGCGGTAAGCATAGCTGCCCAGGATATTGGCGGTGAATTCCACTGTCAGGCTCGGGTCACACCCTTGCAGGGTACCGCCTCCTCGTTCTGGGGGGGAGGTCGGGTGAAGCTGTGCCGTGGAGATCAGTGGTGTCGCCACGAGAAGCAGGACGATCGATCGGAAGGACATCATGGACGAGTGTGGGAGGGAAGATGGAAGATCAGGCGCAGTTCCGCACCGTGGCGCACGGGGTACGCTTGAACAGGTCCTTGTTCAGAGAGCGCTGCAACACCCTGCATGCCTGCGTATCCGGCCTGCACGGACCAGCGTTCATGCAGGCGATAACTCAGGTCGATGCCGGCAAGCGCTAGCACCATGTCGGGATAACGGTCGGAGCGTACGGTCGCATTCAGTTGGCCAGCGCCCACCGTACCGTTCTCCACACGCAACAGGCCTGGCCCGGCTTCGGCCCGGGTCAGTTCCAAGGCCATGCCGGCCCGCACGCCGAGCGTCCATCTGCGAAGGTCCACTGTCCAATGCCCCAGCACAGGGATGCGCAGCATGGTCCTGCGGTCGATGCCTTCCGTGAGATCCTCATTTACCGTCGTGGTCCGGATCGTATCCACGTTGCTGACGAACACCTGGTCGTTCAGCGTGACGAAATAGCTGTTGATCTCCTCGGTAGTGGTGCTTTGTGCATCGACGTGGCTGAACGTGCGTTCCAAGCGGTCCAAGATGATGCCTGAGGAGAGGCCAAAGCCGCTCCGCCATTGACGCCCGCCCAAAAGCCCCCAAGCCGTGGTACTCACGGTACCCTCGCTTTGGTCCAAGGCGGCGGCAAGCGCCTCATCACTCCCTTTCCAGGTGGAATGGGAGGAGTAGGTGGACCATTGGGCGCCCAACCACCATTCGCCCCGAGGAAGGACGTAATTCACAGGTCGATCCACACGCATGGGTTCCAAGATGATATCGCGCCGGAAAACGGTGGATAATTGACCCACCTGTTCCCGCTCCGTGCGTTCTTCTGCCAGGACCAGCCCCGCTGCACCCTCCGGTCCTGACGGCACTGCAGCATGGATGGGTCCAACAGCGGTTACGGAACGCCCGCCCTTGGCATTCGTTAGGCCCTTGCCCTCGTTGCGGTGGTTCGAGCGGTCAGTGGTGCCCATGGTCTCGATCTCCGCTTTCGGCACAATGCGGGCTGTGGAAGTGGCGGTGGGTGCGACCTCTGGACGATCAACCACAGCAGTAGCGTTTTCCAGGTCTTCAGGGCCGGGCTGTTCCGCGCTGATATGTTCTTCACCAACGGCCTGCTTCTTTTCGCGAGCCATACCGTTCACATCAGGTTCCGCTTGGGTCATGGTTCCGTTCACCATGCCATCGGTGGGCCGGTCATTGCCGGTATCGTTGGTCGCATAGTGTATCATGCCGCCGAGCAGCGCGGTACCGACCAGGGCAAGGCCGGCGTACCGGCCCCAGTACCATGCGCCGCCCCTTCTGCGCTTGTCCTGTGCGGCGGCAATTCCTGCCCATACGCTGGCGGGTGGTTCCGCTTCAGCGTTGGCCAGGACCCGGCGGAACCGGTCGTCAATGGGATGTCTTTCCTGCATGGACGGGAGTGGTGATGTCGTTCAGTCGTTGTTGCAGCATACGTCGGGCCTTGGCCAGCTGGCTGCGGGAAGTGCTTTCTCCGAAGCCGAGCATTTCGGCGATCTCGGCGTGGTCGTAGCCATCGATGGCGTAGAGGTTGAAGACCGCACGGTAGCCCTCGGGCAGACCCGAGACCAGTTTCATCACCTCCTGTTCCCCGAGCAGGTCCAATGCTTCGGCCGCCACGGGTTCCTCCGGTAGGTGTTCCAGTCCGAAGCGTTCCTGCTGGAACGATTTCCTGCGGTATTGATTGATGGCCGTATGTACCATGATCCTGCGGATCCATCCCTCCAATGAGCCCTGCATCCGGAACCCGCTGAGCTTGTCGAACACGCGGATGAAGCCCTCCTGCATCAGGTCCTGGGCCTCAAGCTCGTGCCGGGCATAACGAAGACACACGGCGTACATACGCCGCGCATACCGCGCATACAGGTGTTCCTGGCAGCGGCGGTCAGCGTTCAGGCAACCCTGAACGAGCTCGCGTTCCGTTAGTTCACTCAATAGGAAAGCCTTCCTGCAAGCAAGACAGCACACAAGGAGAGAATGCTGCCTGCCGCTGCGTGGGGCTTCAGAAAGATACGGGAGATGGCCCCGAAGACCACCGGGCCGCATGGAAGGTCCTGTCCGTAGTCGTCCAACAAACGACAACAAACGGCTGCAATCGCTTACAAACGAATACTGGCCGGATAACGCATTTCGACCCCTCAACATTTGCATCGGTCATCGGCATCAGCCACCGAGGCCGGTAACGAAAAGTCAAACCAACAAACACACAGTACCATGAATACGCTGAAGAACAAAGTGAGCCTGATCGGTAACCTCGGATTCGATCCCGAAGTGCGGGAGATCGCCAAGGGGCGCAAGGTGGCCCGCATCTCGGTCGCCACCAATGACAGCTACCGCAATGCCAGCGGTGAGCGGGTGACCGATACCCAGTGGCACACGGTGGTGGCCTGGGGCCGCACCGCTGAAATGGTGGAACGCCTGCTGCGCAAAGGGACCCCGGTGGCCTTGGAGGGGCGTCTGGTGCACCGCAGCTATGAGACCAAGGATGGCAGCAAGCGCTACGTGACGGAGATCGTCATGAACGACTTCCAACTGCTGCCTTCGAAGAAGGAGGAACTGGCCCAGGCGGCGTAACGCAGAACAGAGCACAACAACAGAACGGCCCCGGCGATCCCGGGGCCGTTCGTCGTTTGTGCCGGGGCCTTTCTAATTTGCGCCATGGTCGCACAGAAGCCTCCCAGCCGCCGGGGACGTGTGCTTATTGTACTCGGCATAGTGCTCGTCACCGTGCTGTTCGCGGCGTCATTCCTGTTCCCCTTCCTGCTCAAGCGCTACATCGAGAACAATAGCGAGGCCTGGATCGGACGCCGGATCACGATCGGGCGCATCGTGCTCAATCCGCTCACAGGTGTGTATGCGGTCACGGACCTGGTCTGTTTTGAACCGCGCAGTGAGGAGGTCTTTGTGCAGTTCAACAAACTGGGGGTCAAGGGCAGTGTGCTTGACGGCCTGATGAACGACCATTGGAGCTTCCGTGAGGCCGAACTGCGCGGACCCTATGTGCACATCGTTCAGAACGGGGACCGCTTCAACTTCAGCGACCTCCTGGAGCTGGCCGGTGGGGAAGAAGAACAGGAAAATGCCACGTCGGACGCGGCCGAGGTGGGCTTCACCGTAGTGGACATCGCCCTAACCGAAGGGCGCATCGATTACGAGAGCGATCTCCTGCATGAGCCCTTGAGCATTGTGGACGTTGCCATCACCTCCACGCGGATCACCAGCGGGGCTGGCAGGATGGACTTCACCGTGGGCATGGGAATGCCGGATGGAACGCGGTTGGACGGAGGTTTTGTGATCGATACCGATAGCACCTTCTATGCCGTGGATGCTCGCCTTCGCGCGTTCGACCTGGCCGGTTCACTGCCCTATCTGCAGGACTTTTTCCAAGCCGGGCACCTGGCCGGAAAGCTGGATGTGGACCTGCATGTGCGTCAGAGCTATGCGGACAGCAGCGACCTGGCCCTCGGCGCACGGATGGAACTCCGAGGCCTCGATCTGCGCGATCCCCAACAGGAGCAACTGTTGACCATCGATCACATCCACGCCGCACTGGACACCATGACGGGGGACCACTTCGAACTGGGTGCCGTGGAGGTCAACGGCCTGGACATCCGTTTTGCCCTGCTTGCCGATAGCACCGACAATTGGTCCCGCCTCCTGAAACTGGCGCCCGACACCAGCGCCGGAAGTGAGGAAGGCCTGGTGCTGGACGCCAGTGAAAGCAATTACTTCGTGCTGCTGGCCGATTACATCAGTTACCTCGGCGCTGCCATCACCACCAGCGATTATACGGCGGACAGCATCGTGTTCCATAACGGCAGGCTTCGCTACGAGGACCATTCCGTGCCACGGAGCCAGCGTTACGATATCTCGGACGTCGAACTTCGGGCGAAGCGCTTCACGGCCGAAAGTGGAGCGGCTCCGGTCACCGCCACGGCCACGTTGAACGACGTGGGCAAGGTGGTGGTGAATGCAGTATTCGACCCCCAGGACCTGCGCAACGTGGACCTGCACCTGGTGGTGGACAGCCTCATGATGGCACCGCTGGACCCTTATGTGCATTGGTATGCCGCGCACCCAGCAGTGGATGGTGTGGTGCGGTATGAAAGCACGACCTCCATCCGCAACGGTCAGATCGATTCTCAGAACCACCTGCGCATCGATCGCCTGAAGTTCGGCAAACGGCAGGACCAGCATTCCCCCGACATCTATGTGCTGCCGCTGCGTCTTGCTGCGGGTCTGCTGAAGGATGCCAAGGGCGTGATCGAACTGGATGTGCCGCTCCAAGGCGATCTCCGCGATCCGGAGTTCAAGGTCTGGCCCATCGTCTGGCAGGTACTGAAGAACCTGGTGGTGAAGGCGGTGACCGCCCCTGCCAAGATGGTCGCGCGCCTGTTCCAAGGCGTGGATGAGCGCGACCTGGAACTGGTGCGTTTCCGCGAACTGCAGGGGACGTTGGAAAAGAAGCAGGAACATGGCCTGAACGAACTGGCCAAGGCGCTGGCCTTGAAGCCTGAACTGGCGGTGGACCTGGTTCCGCTGGCCGACAGCCTCACCGAGGCCGGTCAACTGGCGCTGTTCACCGCAAAGTCGCGCTACCTGCTCCCGGGAGCAACGGCGCTGGGCCCGGATGACAGTCTGCGCGTCCACGACCTGGCGGTGCGCGATAGCAGCTTCGTACAGTGGATGGATGAACGTTCGCCAGGCACAAGGGATGTGGACATGGCCGAACGGAGCAGGCGTCTGCTGGGCGTCGCAGAGACCATGGTCGAATGGAGCCTCCTGGAGCAGGCCCGCCGGGAACACGTCATGCAGTTCCTGCTCGCGGCCGGAGCGGAACCCGCCCGGATCCGCTTCGCGCCGGCCACAGCGGCGGAGCGGGCCACCTATGGCGGTGTTCCGGGCTACTTCTTCCGCTATGATGCGCGGGAGGAGCCTCAGGACTGACCGGAGCCGCAGATCATTCCACAGCCACCCGGCGGTACGAGCGTTCCCCGCCCTGTTCCACGATCAAGAGGTAGGTCCCTGGGGCCAGATCCTGTACGCTCATGCGGTGTGTCCCGCTCAAGGCTTGGTCACGGATGACCAAGCGACCGTCCGGACCGACGAGGTGTATCGTAGCATGCTGGGTAAGACCAGTGAGGGTGATCTGGTCATTGGCCGGAACAGGGAATACCTGTAGTCCGTCGGCAGTGAGCTCATCCAAGCCCGTTGTTGTATTGAAGGGGTCCACGACCTGGCAGGTGTAGGCCCAGCAGGTGTCCTGGGTCTGTTCGTTCCAATACCAGGATGAAAGGCAGACCTCAAAGGGACCGGGCGGTTCGAAGAGGTGGGTATGTATCGGCTCGTATGCCTGCGCGCCGTCCGGAAAGGTCCAGACCACACCCATGGTCGGAGTATCGAAGTTGGCGAAGAAGATGACGGCATTGTTCTGCACCTGGTAGTTGAACTCGGCGGTGAAGTTGGGGTCGCAATCCGGACCCCCGCTGTTCACCGTGATGGTGGTGCAGGTGGTATCCACGCAATCACCATGGGTAATGGTAAGGCACACGGTGTAAATGCCCGGCGCAAAGCTGTGCGTGGGTTCCAGGTCCGTGCTGCTGCTGCCATCGCCGAAGTCCCAGAAGGCGTACCAAGGAATATCGATGGGCAGCACCTGTGAACAGTTCTCGAACAGGAAGGCACCGTTCTCAAAGGGAAGGGCCTCAAAGCAGGCGACCAGCTCATCACAGAGCGACTGTTCACCGATGAGAATGGTCTCGCAATCCTCGATCCAACACGTGTCCTGCGTTGCTTCGTTGTAGTACCACCCCGTCACGCAGGGATAGTAAGAGCCTTCCTGGGCGTAGGAGTGCTGCGCCACGGGTCCGTAGGCCTCAATGCCATCGCCGAAGTACCAGATGAAGTTGGTGTTGGGTTGGTTCGAGGTGGCATTGAAGAAGACCACATTGTCATTCCCCACGTTCCAGGTCATCTCCACTGCGAAGTTGGGATCACAGGTCTGAGCGCCGATGATCACGGTCTCGCAATGGTCGGCGTAGCAGGTGTCCTGCGCCACAGGGTCCCAGGTATATACCGTGAGGCAGATATCATAAGAACCCGGAGCGGAGTATTGGTGCCCGATGCTGGGGCCATCGCCCGTGCTGCCATCGCCGAAGGTCCAGAGGTAGGTCCACTCCG
>JBGTAJ010000208.1:0-24807 GCA_041749915.1 Flavobacteriales bacterium | reverse complement strand
AACGATGTGGCACCATCATAATCAAATCCTTCGGCAACAGCTGCCGCGAATGTGCCATCAGGGCTATTGGCGATGGGGTCCAGGTATCCCAGGTCAAAACTGCGTGGGTCACCAATTAGAAATTCACGCTCTTGGAGGAATACACCTTGGTCGTTCAACAGCCTTGTGTAGAGGTGCTGCTGATCGAAGAATTCCTGGGAATATTGTCTGCAAAAAACTAAGAACCCATCATTGACCTCACGAACAGAACTGCCTGTGCCACTTCGACCTGCTTGTTGATCATTAAAATGCACGATAAAGCCATCCTGGCCGGGAGCGTAGAGGCTCCCGGCCAGAACAGCAGTTGTAAGCGCTGCACGCAGCTTCATTCCACAATGGTCAGTTTCGCGGTATCCAAACGATGTTGGGCGAGTACCAAGCTAATGATCGTGGGCGGATCGTGTTTACCGTTGCTCGTTCCGATCCACCACCTCCCGACTCAAACGCACCAACGCATGTCAACACCGAAGCTTCCAAGGGACAGCTCGGAGGACCCCGCCCCCCTACCGGAAGATCGCGGTATGGAACACCCCGTCACCGCCCACATGCCCGCGGTACATTCCGCTGCAGTTGAAGTCGAGCACGAGGTTGCCTTGGTGGTCCACGGCGATGAGGCCGCCATCACCGTCCAGGGGGGGGAGTTTCTCGTGCACCACCACACGCACGGCCTCGGCGAGCGATAGGCCCTTGTAGAGCATGAGGGCGTGCACATCGTGGGCGGCGACGGCGCGGATGAAACTTTCACCGTGGCCGGTGCAGCTCACGGCGCAGGAGGCGTCGTTGGCATAGGTGCCGGCCCCAATGATGGGACTATCACCGATGCGCTGCCACTTCTTGTTGGTCATGCCGCCGGTGCTGGTGGCGGCCGCCAGGTGCCCTTGAACATCGCGCGCCACGGCGCCCACTGTGCCGAACTTCTTCTCCTTGTCCGAATGGTCCAGCTGGAAGACGTCGGTGCCCACGGTCTCCTTCCACTGCTGGTAGCGGAACTCGTCGAAGAAGTAGGCGTCGTCCTCCAGTTCCACTTTCTGTTTGTGCGCGAACTCGAAGGCCCCGTTGCCACTGAGGAACACGTGGTCGCTGTGGTCCATCACGCGGCGGGCCAGGCGGATGGGGTTCTTGACGTTCTGCACTCCGGCCACCGCCCCTGCGCGCAGGTCGGAGCCGTTCATCAGGCTGGCGTCCATCTCGTGCTGCCCATCGGCATTGAACACAGCCCCTTTGCCGGCGTTGAAGAGCGGCGAATCCTCCAGCACACGCACGGCGGCCTCCACGGCATCGAGGGCGGCACCGCCTTCGTGCAGGACGTTGTGGCCCATGCGCAGGGCATGTTCCAGGGCATCGCGGTAGGCCTTTTCACGGGCCGGGGTCATCAGGTCGGGTGAGATGGTGCCGGCTCCACCGTGAACGGCCAATGCGATCGTGCTCATGCTGTTGCTCTTCGGCGGTGAAGGTAGGCCCGTGCCACAGGCGGCGTTCCGAAGCGGCGCACAAGCTGTCCACGATCCGCTGCGCACAGCCGGAACGCACAAGGCCCGGGACATGAGCCCCGGGCCTTGCAAGCCGGTCGGTCGTCCCGCTTAGTATGTGATGAGCACGCCGTCGGCGAGGAACATCAGGTTGGTCTCGGGTTCGGTGATCTTGGCGATCTCCTCCTTGCTCTTGCCGGCGTCCTCGGCGTAGTGGCGCAGGGTGGCCACGTCCACGGTCTCCTTGGAGGCCACGCCCTTCATCACGGCCTTCTTACCCTCCAAGCCCTCGGTGGGGACGAAAAATCCGTAGTCCACGAAGCGCACCATCATATCGCCGCCGTCGGGCATCTTCACGGTCATCCAGCAGCCCTTCTTGATGCAGCTGGTGATGATCTCACATTCCACCTTGGTGGCCACTGAATCGGTGGTGCTCATGGCCTTCAGCAGGTCGGCGGTGCTGATGGCGCCGTCGGCGGTGATGGCCTGGCCGTAGTTCTTCACCGTGCCCTGGGCGCGGGATTCCATGGTAGCGGTGCCGCAGGCGAAGGTGAGGACGGCAGCGAGCAGAAAGGGAAATGTTCGGGTCATGATGTGACTGGATGTGGTGCAAAGGTCGCCATTTCAAGAACGATGCCAATGACCTCCGTCACGCCCGCTTGTTGGTAAGCCGACCCGGTGCTTGGGCGGGACGATCGTCACAGCAGCTAATTTGCGGCTCCCACACATGGACGGAACAAGGACCACCATCGGCCGGCTGGAGCACATCGCCCTGCCGGGACTGCGCGTGGCGCGGGTGGAGGCCAAGATCGACACAGGCGCCTACCGCAGCGCGCTGCACTACCAGCGCCTGCGCATCCGCACGGTGGAGGGCGTGAAACAGCTGCACGTGACCTTCCAGATGGGCGGGCGGCGCAGGACGCAGATCTTCAAGACCTACAAGCGGGTGACGGTGAAGAGCAGCAACGGCGAAAGCAGTCGCCGCTACCTGATCAGCACCCGGGTGCGCCTGGGGGAATGCGTGGTCCGGACCCAGTTCACGCTCTTCGACCGCAGCGACATGAAGCACCAGGTGCTGATCGGGCGGAAGTTCCTGCGTGGGCGCTTTGTGGTGGACGTGAGCGCCAAACACATCCTGGGGTGAACCGTGCCTGCGGTCCCTTGTTCCCTTGACAACCATTGCATGAACATGACCATGTACTTCCTTCGGACCGTGGTGCTCCCTGCATCATGCCTACTTTCCGCTTCGGCATTGATCGCCCAGCAAGCCACCATCCCCGTTGGTGAAAACCTCGTGGTGGAGGGCATCCCTCCCCTGCCTGCCGAGCTGGTGTACGAAGTGCGGCCCTACACGGAAGGCCGGGGCGCTAGCTTTCTCGCATGGCATCCGGAGCGCAGGGAGATGCTCATCAGCACCCGATTCGGCAACAGCAACCAGATCCATCATGTGAAGTCCCCGGGAGCTGCACGCACGCAACTTTCCTTCTTCGAAGAACCCGTGGGAAGTGCCACGTACGGACCAGGGCAGGGCGGCTACTTCCTGTTCACCAAGGACGTCGGCGGGAACGAATTTGCGCAGATAAACCGCTTCGACCTCGGCATGGGCGAGGGAACGGGCATGGTCGGCGGCAAGGTGACGCTGCTCACCGACGGCAAACGCTCGCAGAACGGGGGTGTGCGCTTCAGCCACGATGGAAAACGCATCGCCTACGCGAGCACCATGCGCAACGGCAGGGACCGCGACATCCGGGTGATGGACCCGATGGACCCGGGCACGGACAAGGTGGTCTCCGAGAACAGTGGCGGCGGTTGGGGCGTGGCGGACTGGTCGTGGGATGACGCCAAGCTGTTGATCGGCGAAGGGATATCGGTGAATGAAAGCCGCATCCATGTGCTGGACCTTCGCACCGGCACGAGGACCCGGATATTGCCGACCAAGGATGAACGCACCACCTACCGGGGCATCTGCTTCACGCCGGATGGCACGGGCATCTACCTGACCAGCAACGCGGGCAGCGAGTTCAACCGGCTTTGCCACTATGACCTGGCCAAACGCAAACTGAGCTCCTTGACCACCGATATCCCCTGGGATGTGGGAGGCGCGGAACTCTCCAAGGATGGAGCGCACCTGGCCTTCATCACCAATGAGAACGGCCTTCCCAAACTGTACATCCTGAACACCGCCACCCGGGCCTACGAAGAGGTGCGCGGCATACCGGTGGGCACCATCGGAGGGCTGGAATGGTTCTCCGATGGGCGGTCGCTGGGCCTCAGCCTGTCCACCTTCGATTCCTCCACCGATGCCTACGAATACAACACCTCCACACGGCAATTGACCCGCTGGACGCAGAGCGAAAGTGGCGGAATGGATCTGAACGGACTCCAGGCCCCGCAGCTGATCACCTGGCCCTCCTTCGACCAGCGCACCATCTCCGGGTACCTCTACCGACCGGATGCGGTCTTCACCGGCAAGCGCCCGGTGATCATCAACATCCACGGCGGGCCGGAAGGCCAGTCGCGGCCATCGTTCCAAGGGCGCAGCAACTTCTTCCTGAAGGAGCTGGGGGTGGCGCTCATCTATCCGAACGTGCGTGGTTCGAGCGGCTATGGCAAAACCTTCCTGGACCTGGACAATGGCATGAAGCGCGAGGAGAGCGTGCAGGACATCGGTGCGCTGCTGGACTGGATCGCCACGCAGCCCGACCTGGATGCCGGGCGGGTGATGGTGATGGGAGGCAGCTACGGCGGCTACATGACCCTGGCCGCTGCCGTGCGATACAGCGACCGCATCCGCTGCGCGATCGACGTGGTGGGCATCTCCAACTTCAACACCTTCCTGAAGAACACCGAGGACTACCGAAGGGACCTGCGCCGGGTGGAATACGGCGATGAACGCGATCCGAAGATGGCCGCCTACCTCGAGTCGATCTCCCCGCTGAACCACGCGGAAAAGATCGGCAAGCCCCTGTTCATCGTGCAGGGCGCCAACGACCCGCGGGTGCCGGCCTCCGAAGCCGTCCAGATGAAGGAACGCATCACCGCCAACGGTGGAACGGTGTGGTTCCTGATGGCCAACGATGAAGGCCATGGATTCCGCAAGAAGACCAACATGGACTTCCAGTTCCACGCCACGGTGGCCTTCATCCGGGCCTACCTGCTGGAGTAAGCGTAGAGCTGGGACAGGACCAGGTGTGCACCGATGATCGTCCCCGGCGTCGAACCTTCCCGCACATTGTCGGTTCTTTGTGCATGCCTGCGCATCATCCTGACCTGTTGTACCACGAGACCCACCTGGCCCACCCCGATGCGGACTGGCTGGTCCTGATCCATGGTGCGGGTGGAAGCACGGTGACCTGGAAGCGGCAGGTACCCAGCCTGGGTAAGCACTACAACTTGTTGCTCATGGACCTGCCCGGCCACGGGCGCATGGCCGAACGACCGAACCTGGAGGAGTTCTACACCTTCGAGCGCATCGGCGAACGCATCTGGGACGTGATCGATCATCTCGGCCTTTCACGGGTGCATCTGGTGGGTGTTTCGCTGGGCACGGTGATCGCGCTGGCCATGCGTGAGCAACGACCGCGGCAAGTGGTGACGCTGGTGAACGGCGGTGCCATCCTGCGCCTAAGCAAACGGCTGAAGGTGCTGGCGAGCGCGAGCCTGGCCTTGGCCAAGATCATTGGCTATCCGGCCTTCTACCGGCTGAGCGCCACCATCATGATGCCCCGGAAGAACCACGAAGCATCACGCCGGGTGTTCATCCGTGAATCGCGTTTCCTGAGCACCTCGGAGTTCCGCAAATGGACCGCCATGTACAGGGGCCTGAACGCCACGCTGAAACGGCTGTTCGTGGCCACCTCCCCCATCCCCCACCTGGTGGTGATGGGCGCCCAGGACCACCTGTTCCTGGACCAGGCCGAGCTCTATGCGCAGGAGCATGCCGCCGTGCAGCTGAAGGTCATCGCCCGCTGCGGACATGTGGTGACCATTGAACAGGCGGAGCAGTTCAATGCATTGTGCTTGGATTTCCTCGGCAAAGCCACCAAGGCAGACCTGCCCTTGGCTGCGGCGGTCTGAACGGTCATCCGCACGGCTATCCTCGCCCATCCCGCGTTCCGGGACGTCGAGCGGCCTCAGACGCTCCGCTCGATGAAGCGGACGATCTCACCGGCGATGTCCTTGCCGGTGGCCGCTTCGATACCCTCCAATCCAGGGCTCGAATTCACCTCGATCACCAGTGGGCCACGGTCGCTCTGGAGCATGTCCACCCCGGCCACATGCAGGCCCAGGGCCTTCGCGGATTTGATGGCCGTCACCTCCTCCTCGTGGCTGAGCTCGATGAGCTGTGCCGTGCCGCCACGGTGCAGGTTGCTGCGGAACTCGCCCTCCTTGCCGGTGCGCTTCATGGCTCCCACCACGCGGCCATCCACCACGAACGCACGGATGTCGATGCCCTTGCTCTCGCGGATGAACTCCTGCACGATCACCCGTGCCTTCAGGCTGTTGAAGGCCTCGCAGACCGCCACTGCCGCCTTCTTTGTCTCGGCAAGCACCACGCCCAGTCCCTGGGTGCCTTCGAGCAGTTTGATGATGCAGGGAGCACCGCCCACACTGTCCACGATGCTGCCCACGTCCTTGCTGTAGTTGGTGAACACCGTCTTGGGGATGCCCACCCCACTGCGCGTGAGGATCTGCATGCTGCGGAGCTTGTCGCGGCTGCGCACCAGCGCCTGGCTTTCCGTGGTGGTGAACACCTTCATCATCTCGAACTGGCGCACCACGGCGGTGCCATAGAACGTGACGCTCGCCCCGATCCGCGGGATGATCGCGTCCACATCCGCCAGGGGCTGCCCGCCATAGATCACCTGCGGGTTCTTCTTCTCGATGAGGATGTCGCACTTGACGTGGTTGACCACGCGCGCCGTGTGTCCACGGGCCTCACACGCCTCCACGAGGCGTTTGGTGGAGTATAGCTTACTGTCGCGCGAAAGGACTACGATGTTCATGCGGGGCTTCGGTGCGGGCCAGTGACCGCATGCGATCGGCAAAGCTATATGCTGGCAGGTCTGTCCACAGCGCCGGCCGTCACGCGAAAAAGGAAATGTGCATGTATGGTAAAGCCCACGTTAATTTGTGCAACAATTACAGACCCTTCCGACATGGCCCGGATCATCGAAGTGAACTCCACCTTGGGTGACCGCCTCTCGGAAGAGCAGCGCACCCAGTTCGACCGGACGGGCGCCCTTCACTTCAGGGGATTCCTTCAAGACCAGACCGTGGAGGCCATCCTGCAGGCGATCGAAGAGGTCCAGGACCGATGGGTGGCACAGGGGGTGAAGGTGGTGAACGGCACACCCATCAAGTACGGCAGTGACATGGAAGGGCGACCGATCATCCAGCGATTCGCCTTCGCGTCCCAACATCATCCGGTGCTGGAGGAACTGCTGAAGGACCCGCGCTTCAATGCCCTCTTCGAACTTGTGGGCAGCAACGCCCGGCTGGGCACCCATGAAAAGGACGGCCTGGTGGTGAACCATTATGTGAACACCAGTGCAAGCCAGTTCACGCAGATGGGCTGGCACACGGACGCGCTGCGCGACATCTTTCTGGGCCGGCGGATCCTGCCCATGCTCAATGTGGGGATCCACCTCGACGACCAGGACCCACATAACGGGGGCCTGCGCCTGATCCCAGGAACGCACAAACAAGGGCTTCGCGAAATGCTCTTCCGGAAGCGCTACTTCAAGGACATCACCGCCGATCCCGAAGAAGTGGCCTTCGACATCCGGCGGGGCGACCTCACCATTCACGATGGACGGCTGTGGCACCGCGTGGAACGCTCACGTCTTACCGGTGAAGCCAGCCGTCGGCGGGTGATGTACATCCCGATCATCTGTGGCCGCTACCAGCCCAAGACCGCGAACAGCAGGGTACCCTTCTACCATCGTTTCCAACATCTGGTGAAATAGGCCGATCGCGCACCGCACCCATGAAAAACGGATACGCTGTCATCACTGGTGCCAGCCAGGGCCTCGGGGAAGCACTGGCACTGGAACTGGCCGGACGAGGTTTCGGCATCATCGCCGTGGCGCGCACCAAAGACAAGCTGGATGCCGTGGCCGCCGCCTGCGCAGCCCTGAACGGTGGTCGTGCGGAGGTGATCGCGATGGACCTCGGTGCGCCCGGTACGGCGACCGAACTGGTGGCCCAACTGGAACGCCGCGCGCTGCCCGTACAGGTGCTGGTGAACAACGCAGGCTACGCCGTCTGGGGTCGCTTCCCCGATGTGCCCGTGGACGAACATCTGCGCATGCTGCACCTCAACACGTCGGTGCCAATGGAGCTCACACACCGACTGCTTCCCCATCTGCGCAGGCACGCCCGTTCCTACATCCTGAACGTGAGCAGCATGACCGCCTACTCGGCCGTGTCCACGCTGGCCAGCTACACAGGCAGCAAGGCTTTCGTTCGGCACTGGTCACGGTCGCTGCGCATGGATATGCAGGACACCGGTGTCGAGGTCTGCTGCGTATGTCCCGGAACGGTGCTCACCGGCTTCACGGAGCGGGCCGGCATGCAGGCGCTGGACAAGCTGGCGCAGAAGTTCGGCACCCCACCAGGCCCCGTGGCCCGCAGTGCGGTGAAGGCGATGCTCGCCGGCAAGGCCGAGGTGGTCCCCGGACTGCTCGACGGCATCACTGCGCGGTTGATGCGATCACTGCCGGATGTTCTCACCGAACGTATCGCCAGCGGCATCTACATCAAGCACCTGCCCGGCTAAGGGTATCGGTGCTGTGATGCGGGCGGTGAAGCCCGCGATCATCCAGGCCAGCCAGGCAAAAAGGGGCGCAACGACCACATCCACGGTCCAGTGCACGTGCTGCACGATCACTGCCGCGCCGACCAGGAACGTAGCGGTCCATAGCACGACCCTGATCCGGCGACCAACAACAGCGAAGGCAAGCAGGGCCAGGGTGGCGGTATGACCGGAGAAGAAGAGGTCCTTGCGGAAGGGACGGTCATCCGGGTAGAACAGCTGTGTGACGGGATCCACGAGGTCGATGAGGTCCGCTGGCGGTTCCAGGGTGAAGGTGAACATGCTGATCATGCGCAGCAGCAGCAGGACCAGATAGGCTTGGAGCGCGCGGAGCAGGACGGACGGCTTTCCGGCGATAGACAGCACCGCCAAAAGGATGGCACCGTACAGCACCACGAAGACCGGCACCGAAAGGTCCATCGGCGACAGGTTTGCGATCAGTGGATCGGGAGGAAAGGTGCCGGGACGAGCCTCGATGAACCGGAAAAAGCCGGGCAGTGTGAAGGCCACGACGGCCAGCGCCACCAGCGTGATCGCCCAGACGGCAGCGTTGCGGTTGACGCTCATCGGGGCACCCGGGTCCGTGGCCAGCGAACGCTCCAATAGCCCCTGAGATCGCCCAAGGCATAGCCCACGGCCGCGTCACCGGGGTAGCGTTCGGTGACCAAGGCATGGACCGCACTGTCCAGCTCCACGCCGGGGGAACCATGGCAATTGAGGCACAAGGGCGAGGTGATGAGGATGGGCTTGTAGTACGCGATGCTGTCGCCCAGGAGGAACACCTGCGGACCCAGGGCGGACGCACTGTTCCCGGCGGCCACGTGGGCCAGGGCCTCCTTCAGCCGTTCCAGTTCGTGGGCATCAGGTCGGTTGGCCGATGAGCGCAAACGGGCACTGGTGCGCTTGACCCGTACGCCATAGTGGACGGACAGCGAGTCGGTGATGGGTCGTGCGGCGCTCTGGCATTGGTCCACCGCGTTCACCGGGCCACCATCGGCCATGGCCAGCTGCAGTCGCTGGGTGAGCGCGGCGAAGGTGGCTTGCGTGATGGTATCGCCCTTGGCCAGGGCGGTCGTCAGCTCTTCTTCGGAAAGGACCTGCTCATCCACCTGTGGCGATGTTCCGCAGGCGACCATGACGATCATTGCCCATAGGGGCTGGAGGTATCGCATGCCCGAAAGTACTGTTCACCGGGCCTTAGCTTCGCGGCCATGTGGTCCACGCTACGCGCCTGGTCGGCCAGGGAGCCGCTGACGGCCCTGACGATCATTGCCCTGATCCCCCGGCTGGTGGCCGCCCTGTTCAGCGGCGGCTACTTCGCGCATGATGACCACTTCCTGATCATCGAGGCGGCTGGGAGCTGGGTGGACGGCCACGACTACAACTACTGGCTGCCCTGGAACCAGGGTGAGGACCCGCGGCCCACGGGGCACAGCTTCGTCTACGTGGGCCTGCATTACCTGCTCTTCTCGGCGCTGAAGGCCGTGGGGCTGTCCGACCCGAAGTCCCTGATGGTGGTGGTGCGCTTGGTGCATGCCCTATGGAGCCTGCTGGTGGTCCGCTTCGGGTATCGCATCGCCCTGCGCCTTTCGGACCGGAGCATCGCGTGGAACGCCGGTCTCTTCCTGGCGCTCTTCTACTTCATGCCCTTCCTCGCCGTGCGCAACCTGGTGGAGGTGGCCTGCATCCCCTTCCTGATGTGGGGCGCTTGGGAGCTGGTGCGCCATCCGGAAAGCCCCGGCCACCGGCAGCTTTTGCTCGCGGGCATCTGGATCGGTCTGGCGATGAACATCCGTTTCCAGACGATCTTCTTCGCCGCGGGCCCGGGGATCGCCCTGCTCCTGCAGCGTCGTGTGAGCGGAGCGATGATATACGGTGCCGGGGTGTTGGTGCCGCTGGCCGTGCTGCAGGGCGGGATCGATCTGTTCCTGTGGGGCCGGCCCTTCGCCGAGCTGGGGGAATACGTGCTGTACAACCTGAACAACACCACCACCTACGGCGTGCTGCCGTGGTACAACTACCTGCTGCTGCTGTTGGGCATCTTCATCCCCTTCTTCAGCGTGGCCGTGGTCTTCGGCTTCTTCCGACGCAGCTCGCCCCTGCTGCTGTGGCTGCCGGTGCTGCTCTTCCTGGTCATCCATTCCTACTTCCCCAACAAGCAGGAACGTTTCCTGCTGCCCATCATCCCGCTGCTCTTCGTGCTGGGCTTCGTGAGCTGGGAACAGTGGCGAGCACGGAGCAACTGGTGGCAAGGGCATCAGCGGCTGTGGAGGGGCACGCTGGTGTTCACCTGGGGCCTGAACACCGTGCTGCTGGTGGTGCTGTGCCTGAGCTACAGCAAACGCAGCCGTGTGGAGGCGCTCTACCTGTTGCGCACCCAGAACGACATCGCGGGCATCGTGATGGAGGATTCCGCCGAAGGGGAATCGCCGATGCCGCCCCTTTTCTACTGGGGCCATTGGCAGGCCACCGTGGTGCCCTGGACCTCGCCTGATGCGGACCTGGCCGAGGCGCTGGCCATCTTCCCGCCCGACCGCCGACCGAACGCCGTGCTCTTCTTCGGCACCGAGGACCTGGACGGACGGATGCAGCGTGCCGAGCAGGCCATGGGTCCCCTGCGTGTCATCGGACGCGCAGAACCGGGGCTGGTGGACCGTGTGGTGCACTGGCTGAACCCGGTGAACCGCAATGAGGCGATCGTGGTGGCGCGCACTGCGCCGTAAGCAATGCAGGTGTGTCAGCACCGGGGTCACAACCGATAGCTTTGTCGGCCGAACCGCAGCAAACAGCCATGTCCGACCGCAAGATGCATCCCGAAAGCCTGATGATGAGCCACGGCTACAAGCCCGCGCTTTCCGAAGGTGCCATCAAGTGCCCCATCTTCCAGACGAGCACCTTCGTGTTCAAGAGCGCCGAGGAGGGCAAGGCCTTCTTCGAGGTGGCCTATGGGCTGCGCGAGAAACGCGAGAAGGAGGAACTAGGCCTGATCTACAGCCGCCTGAACAACCCCGACCTGCAGATCCTGGAGGAGCGGCTCTGTCTGTGGGACGAAGCCGAGGAGGGCGCCGTGTTCGAGAGCGGCATGAGCGCCATCAGCACCTGCCTGCTGGAGTTCCTCTCACCGGGCGATGTGCTGCTCTTCAGCAATCCGCTGTACGGCGGAACGGACCATTTCATCAAACAGACCCTCACGCGTTTCGGCATCGAGGTCATGGGCTTCTATCCGTGGGAACAGGACCGGCTGGGCGAGATCGTGAAGGCCAGTGGCAAGGCCGACCGGGTGCGGATGATCTTCGTGGAGACGCCCGCCAATCCCACCAATACGCTCATCGGCATCCGTGCCTGCGCCGACCTCGCCCGGTCGCTGAGCACGGCGGACCGCAAGGTGCTGGTGGCCGTCGACAACACTTACATGGGGCCGTTGTGGCAGCATCCCCTGAAACAGGGCGCCGACCTGGTGCTCTACAGCGCCACCAAGTACATCGGCGGCCACAGTGATGTGATCGCCGGTGCCTGCCTGGGTTCGCATGAACTGATCACCCGCGTGAAAGGCATGCGCACCTTCCTGGGCTGCATGGCCGGCCCTTGGACCGGCTGGCTGCTGCTCCGCAGTCTGGAGACGCTCAAGGCCCGGATGGACATCCAGGCGCGCAACGCCGAACAGGTCGCCTCCTTCCTGGAGAACCACCCGAAGGTGGAGCGCGTGTTCTACATCGGACAACTGGATGATCCTGCCCAGCAGGCCATCTACGACGACCAGTGCCTGACGGCCGGTGCGATGCTCTCCTTCACGGTGAAGGGTGGCGAGGCCGAGGCCTTCCGCTTCCTCAACCACCTGAAGTTGGTGAAGCTGGCCGTGAGCCTGGGCAGCACCGAATCACTCGCCGAGCACCCCGCATCCATGACCCATGCGGGCGTGGATCCCGAGGAACGCACCAAACTGGGCATCACCCCCAACCTCGTGCGCCTGAGCGTCGGGGTGGAACATCCTTCTGACCTGATCCACGACCTCGGTGCGGCATTGAGCGCCATCGCTTCCTGATCTCCGAACAACATCCCATGCTCGATCTCTCCGCCCTCGACTTCTCCGTTCTGTTCACCCTGAACGGATTCATCGCCCTGCTCACGCTTACCGCGCTGGAGATCGTGCTGGGCATCGACAACATCATCTTCATCTCCATCATCAGCAATTCCCTTCAGACCCCTGCAGAACAGCGGAAGGCACGGCAGATGGGACTGGCACTGGCCATGATCACCCGGGTCCTGCTGTTGCTGTCGCTGAGCTGGGTGATGAGCTTGGACCGGCCGTTCATCGAGCTGTTGGACCATCCGTTCAGCGGCCGCGACATGGTGCTGTTGATCGGCGGTCTGTTCCTGTTGTACAAGGCCACCGTGGAGATCCGGGCCAAGGTGCAGGGACACGATGAAAGTCAGTCGAACGGGGATAAGAAGGTCCGCACCCTGGGTGGTGTGATCGCGCAGATCATCGTCATCGACCTGGTGTTCAGCCTGGACAGCGTGATCACCGCTGTTGGCATGAGCAATGAGATCGTGATCATGATCATCGCCGTGATGATCGCGGTGGGTGTGATGATGCTCGCAGCGGGTGCCATCAGCACCTTCGTGGAAAGACATGCCACGGTGAAGATGCTCGCCCTGGCCTTCCTGGTGATGATCGGCATGGCCCTGGTGACCGAAGGCATGGGCGAGCACATCAACAAGAACTACATCTACTTCGCGATGGGCTTCAGCGTGATGGTGGAGATGCTGAACCTGCGGATGGTGCGCAACCGCCTGCTGAAGGGGACCGGGGCGAAGCAGGCTTGAACTGTCAGGAACGTCCAACGATCAAGGCACCTGCGCCGCTCGGGTATTGGTCGGTACGCTGCCGCCGATGCTCTGCAGGATGATGTCCCTGTCGTTACTGGCCCCTGTGTAGCGCACAAGCCCGTCCATGTTCACATCTTCGGAGAAATAACCGGGCACCGTGGCCGTGGGCACGCCACCGCCGATACGGCTCAGTACTGCGTCACGGTCGTTCGACGCACCGGCATAGCGGATGACCCCATCGCGTAGGGCATCTCCAGGCACCAGTACCCGCCGACCATCGAGCAGGTCCGTGGCAAGTGTACCGCCGACCACCTCCGTACTACCGTCGGAGATATCGATCGAGGTGGCTGCAGCACTCAGAGCGACGGGCTCTGCCGTGACGACAGAGAGGTGGTTGCGGTGATGGACGCCCACCCGATAATTCCCTGTAGGCATCGAGAACTCCACCGGGGAAATACCATCGACCGCCACGATGTCGCCATCGGCCTGGATCAATGCGCAACGTGTGGCGGACACTATGGCGGGTATGACCGCACTACGCAGGTCCACCACCACCCAATCCACGATCGCGTTGGCACCTGTGGTGGACAGCACCTGACCGGTGGTGGTCTCGCCGCCGCCGCCCACCTGCACAAATCCCCCTTCGGTATAGGGTTCCTGCAAAGGGATCAGCCCCAGTGTGTTCAGGGTGGTGGACATCCGGCCAGTGCCGATCTCATATGGACCGGACAGGAAGGACCTCACGCTGACACGGACCACCGACGGAGTGAAGTTCGGATCATAGCCGTCCAACTGCGTGGTGGTGTTCGTTGGGTCCAGCCAATCCCGGAGGCGATTCGTGGCAGCCGTTCCATCCCAACTCTCACTGAACTTGGCACAACCGGTGAAGACGGTCCCCACGTTGGCACAGGTCTGCGCACCCTCGGTCATGTGGCCGATGATGCGCTTGTTGTGGTCGAACAACGGCGAACCGCTGGATACCGCCTCCACGATCCCACTGTCCCAGTAATTGCGCCACATCTGGATCCCTTCCGCGTCGGCATAGGAAGTGGCGGGATCGTTGTCGAAGGTGATCTTCTTCACATCGTACAGCGGGTGGTGGATCACCGTCTGGTTCAAGGGCTGGGCACCGCTTCGGTCCCAGCCTGCGTAATACACTCCATAGCTGGCCGGCGGTGTGTCGAACAGTTCCACAAGGCAGAAATCATCGTAGTAGTAGGCCGACCGGCGCACACCACCCGTGAGCGTTTGCGTGGTGGGCCCTGTGTTGCCCACACAGGTGGGAGAATCGTAGTTGAAGTAGAACACCCATTGGTCCACGTTCGGCTGATAGCAGTGATTGGCGAGATAGAAGTACGGTCGTCCAGGGGTCTGGGTGTTGTTGATCAGTGATCCGGTGCAGCCATTGCCATCAGGACGCAGGAACAAGGCCACGGCCCGTTTCTGGTTCTGCCAGGCAGCGGCCTGCGGGCACACCACATTGTTATGGCAGGGCGCGCTCTGATAGCCCGGGTCGATATCGCGCAGCAGGCCGACCTCGCCGAAGCGCAGGACATCCACCAGCCCGTGCGTGATGCTGGACACCCGCAAAGCTCCCAACGGCACGCCCCCCGGTACCAGATACTCGATCACTACCCGATCACCGGGGATCAAGCTGGTGGCCATGGTCCCCAATGGCGAGGAATTGGAGCCATCGAACGCGCCGATGAAGTAGGTGCGATCGGTATTGTACAGGAACACCTGGGCACCGACCGGCAGCCGCCATCGATCGAACTGCACACCGAGCATCACCGCACCCGGACTGTACAGCACCACCTGGCACATGCGATCGCCAGAAGGCAGCGTGTTCCATGAACCGGTCTGGGGCACATCGACCATCACTTCACGCTGTACGCCGTAGCGGAACTCCCCTTCCGTAGGCAGCAGGGCAGCCAGCGCTATAGGGTCCTCGCCCTCCACCAAAATGGTCGGGACATCATTCCGCAGTTCGGTGACCACACCCCACTGTTGGGGTTGGCCACCGTGGGACAGTTGGCCGAAACCGAAAGAGCCCGAGATCACTCCACCGATGAACAGTACAGTTCTCATTATGACAGGAGTTCCTTTCGGAGATAATGCCGAAGAACGCGCTTTGTTCATGCGTTCGGGACGGTTGGTGAGGGATCTCATCGCCCAGTGATCACGAATTCGGTCCGCCGGTTCTGGGCCCTTCCCTCCGGAGTCTCGTTGGATGCCAACGGTTTGGTCTGTCCATAACCCTTGAACGAAAGCCGTGGACCTGCGATGCCTTTGGTCTGCAGATAGTCCTTCACCGTGAAGGCGCGGTCGTTGCTCAAGGCCATGTTGTCCTCGGACCGACCCACATTATCCGTGTGACCCTCGATGCGGATCTTCACCGTGGGGTTCTCGCGGAGGAAGGTGATCAGTTCATCCAGGATGTACTCGCTGCTCTTGGTGATGGCCGCCGAGCTGGTGGCGTACTTAATGTCGTTCACCCGGTAGCTCTTGCCCACCTCGATGCGCTGCACCGTCATATCCACGGTGGCCACGGTGGCCATGGCGGTATCCTCCATGTTGAAGCTGCGCGACTCGAACACGTGGTCTGCCTTCTTGACGGTCATGATCACGTCACTCCCCGGCTTCAGGCGGAGCACGGTGGCATAGCGTCCATCGCCATCGTCCACTTTGATGGTCTCCACTTTGCGGGTGTCCATGTACTTGATCTCCACCAGGGCGTCCATCACCAGTTGTCCTTTTTCATCGCGCACTTCGCCCTTCACGATCAGGATCTCCTCCGGTCGCACGTCCGACGGAAGTTCGGTGCTGTAGATATCCAGTCCGCCAACACCCTTGTAGCGACCACTGGCGAAGTAGGCCGTGTGTCCATCGGCACTGACGATCAGGCCATGTTCATCCTCCTGCGTGTTGATGGGGTGCCCGATGTTCCTGGGCTTGCTCCATTTGCCATCCTCGCCCATGCGGCTGTAGAAGATGTCGTAGCCTCCGATGGTCTGGTGGCCCTGGCCCTCGGCGTTCTGGCGCGCCGCGAAGTAGAGGGTGCGGCTGTCGCTGTGCATGAAGGGGGCCTTCTCGTCGCCCAGCGTGTTGATGCCGGGCACCGGACGGGCGTCCGACCAGGCACCCTTGTCGTCGCGCTCACTGTAGTAGATGTCCATGCCGTCGCTCTTGTCGCGCAGCGTGGCGAAGTAGAGCGTGCGCCCATCACCGCTCAGGGTCGGCTGGCTCTCCCACGAATCCGGGCCGTTGATGCTGGTCCCGATCTCATCCAGACCGCTCCACTCCCACTCCTGCCCACCGATATCGAGGTTGAACTTGCTGTCGTAGTGCGTGCAGAAGATGTCGCAGTTCCGGTATCCACGGCTGTCCGCCGGCCCACAGACGGTCACGAACATCTCCTTGTTGTTCACGCTCACGGTGACGCCGCCGTAGCTGTCGCCCACGTTGAAGGGCTCAGGCAGTGCGCGACCGGCATTAAAAGCTTCATCCAGGCCCTTCCTCCGTGCCTCGGTCAGTTCCTCCACCTCCCGGCTTACGATGTCCCCCCGGGCCTTCACCTGTTGCTTGCGGGTGAAGAACATCAGTTCATTGTCCGGTGAAAGCATCGGCAGGTACTCGTCCACCGGCGTGCTCACCAAGGGCACGACCTTGGGGTCGAAGGGCATGGTGTTCCGGTAGAAATCGACGTAGAACTGAAGCTCGGGCATGATCTCCTCCACGTCCTGGTACTTCTTATCGTAGTCCTTGGACATGCGCGTGGCGTCGTCGCTGGGGAACTTCCGGAAGGCCTCGAAGGCCTTGGCCGCCTCGGCGAACTTGTCCTCGGCGTAGTAGATCACCCCCAAGGTGTAGGGAACATCGCTGTGGTAGTTCGGACAGAAGGCCTGCACCGTGTCGAAGTAGCCGAGAGCTGCCTTGTAGCCCTTGCCGCTTTCCTTGCCGATGCGGTAGGCCGACAACCCGAGCTGGAACGAACATTCCACACATTCGGGGTCGATCTCCAAGGTGCTTTTCAGCTTCCCATGGCGTTCCGCCGGGTCCTTGGTCTTGGCCGCATCATCCAGCAGTTTCATGATCTTCTTGTCGGTGGGTGGGGCGCAGGGGTCGGCACCCTCCTCCTGGGCCTGCAACGATATGCATGCCGCGAACACGAAGACCAACACGGAACTTTTGCGCAGCGCGCCGTTCCGGTCATGCGCAACGCCCTTGGCCGCTCGAACAACGGGGAATAAATACCTCATCACCATGGGCGATCCACCTGCAAATACCCGATCCATGTTCCTGTTGATATCACTTCACGGTCGTGTTGGTCTGCTCCGCTTTCAGGATCAGGTCGTCCCCTTTCTTCCGAGCGCTCTCCACCAGGCCGTCGGCCCGTTTGTCGGCTTCGGCGATGAACTGCTGTTCCTTTCGGTCGGCTTCCTTCTTGGCCTTGTCCGCAGCGATCTTGGCGGCGGCCTTGGCGATAGGGTTGTTGGCCTGGGCCACCAGGTCGTCGGCGGCCTTGTAGCCCTGGGCCTTCACATTGGCGGCTTCGCGACGGGCATCGGCCTTGATCTGATCGGCCTGCTTCTGGGCTTCGGCCACCAGCTTCGCGGCTTCTTCCCGTGCCCGAGCGATGGCGTCCTCCTTGGCCTTGTCGATCTGCACGTTCAGCTCCTCCTTGGCGGCCTCCACCACCGTCTCCTTCACACTGCTGCTGCCTCCAGCGAACACCGGCTTAACGACAGGCTTGTCGATGGTGCCGGTGATCTTCACGGTGACATCGAGATCCGCAGGCATCTGGATGTTGGACCCCAGGAAGCGGTTGGCCTCCCCGAGCAGGCTGCCGGCGGTCTGTGCCGCTGCCGCACCGAACATCGCCGTGGGCACCTTGGCCGTCATGTCGTAGTCGATGGCCTGATCCGAGAATGCCGTACTGCCGCCAACCCGCGCCTTGATGCGGTCGATCTTCACATCGAAGGGGTCGGTGATCATCTTGCCTTCCTCGAAGCGGTAGGTGAACGACACATCCTGCAGGGTGGTGTTCTCGATCTCCTTGATCTTGAGCGCCTTCGCGATGTCCACCAAGGGCTGGAAACCATCCACCCGCACGCTCTTGGTGTTCAATGTGCCTTTGCCGGTAAGGCTGTTCATATCCACCTCCATGAACTCGTCCAACCTGGCCTGCATGGTAAGCGTACTGCTGAATTTTCCCTTTGCGGTCTTGGCGATGGGCGCCATCTTCTGCACCATGTCCACGTAGGTCACCGTCTGCTCGATGTCCAGGTCCTTCACGTCGTAGCGGAAGTCGATCCCCGGTGCCTTGGGGTTGCTGGTCTCGTAACCACCTGCCATGTTCACCGCCCCACCAAAGAGGTTGAAGAACACGTCCTTCAGGTCAATGCGTTGCTCGTGGACACGCAGGCCCCCGCGCACGTTCGTCAGTTTGAGGTCGTCGTAGATCACCTCACCGATGCGCGTGGTGAAGCTGAAGTCGATGTTCTCCGGCACCTCGACCACACTGAGTTTGGCGGTGTCAACGGGTGTCGCTTCGGTAGTGGCGGTCTCTTCGGTACCCGGTCCCATCAATTCGTTCAGGTCGAACTTATTGGCGGCCATGTCAAAGGAGCCCACCAGTGTGCTGTCCTTCAACCACCACTGCAGGTAATTGTCCATACGGCCCTTGGCCTGGATGCTGCTGCTGCCCACCGTGCCGTCGAAATTCTCCAGTGCGAGGAACTGCGGGCTGAGATCGAAGTGGAGGGTGTTGATGCCCACCGGTGGCAACGAGTCGCTGGTGTACTTCATGCCGCTAAGGATCATCTCCCCATCGGCCTGGAACTTCTCATAGCGCTGGGCCTCCACGTCGCTCATGCGGCCCTTCATGCGCACATCGGCGGTGAGCTTGCCCGACAGGTCCTCCTTCATGGGCACCACCTTCTTCACGCTCGCCAGGTCCAGATCGGCTTTCAGCTCAGCATCCACGTTGGGGTCGCTGATGGGTGTGGTGAGGTACATGCGGGCGGTCACCGGATTGCCGGCCATGCTCAGGGAGAAGCGTTTCAGGTCCACCACCATCTTGTCCATGTCGCTTCCACCGGGACTGTTCACCTTCAGGTCCACGAAGATGTTCTCCACGGCCGCCGGCAGGTCCGGGTACTTGAAACGGCCGTTGTCCACATCCAGCACCAGGCTGAAGCCCGGCATGCTCGTGTCGTTGTAGGTGCCCTTCACGAAGCCGTTGAAGGCCGCCTTGCCGCTCATCTGAACACCGCTCAGGTCGGACGCGAACTCGGCCGGCACGAGCGAAAGCAGCGTGCCGAAGTCGGTCTTCTTTGCGTTCCAGGTGATGTCCATGTCGATGTCGTCCGCAGGCATCGCCAACCATCCATCAAAGCCCAGCACGAGCTGGTTGATGGTGGCCTCGTTGTCCTTGAAGGTGAACTTCATGTTCGGCATGTCCATGTCGAGGTCCGCGGTGATGTCGGCCTTGACGTTCTTCAGGTAGCCGATACCATCGAAGACCACGTTGGCCGTGTCGGCATGGGTGGTGGTGCTCAGGGTGAAGAGGTCCTGTGTAAAGTCACCGCTGCCCTTGTGATCAAGGCCCTTCAGGTCCATGTAGTAGGTCAGGGAAGCATCGTCGTAGATCAGTGTGCCGTCCTCGATCCAATACTCGCGCAACCCGATGTTGAACGCTGTGGCCGCCGTGTCAGTGCCAGGGGTGGCGGTGGAGTCCACCTTGGCAATGTCCCAGTTCGCCCGGCCATCCGCCAGGACCTTCACATGGATGTACGGCTTCACCAGACCGATGCGCTTGATGTCGATCTTGTCGCCGAACACGCTCTTGATGTCCACCGTGGCGCTCAGTGAACCGATGCGGGCAAGGTCGATGCCTTCAAAGGGGGCCACGTTGCTCACTTTCACATCCGCCACCTCCACGGTCAGGTCCGGGAAGCTCTTGAAGATGGTGATGTCCCACTCACCCCAATCCACCACCGCATTGATGTTCTTGTTGACCTGGGCCTTCACGGCCGCCTCGATCTTGTCCTTGAAGAGGACGGGGATGAGCACGGCGGCTGAGAGGAGCAGCACGATGAGGATGCCCAGGGTGAGCAGGATGCGTTTGGTCCACTTGGCCATGATGGGGTTGTGGTTGGATAAGTTGAGCGTTGTAGAAGTTGGGGGTTGGGCAAATGCCACCGCCCTTCAACCATGCGGGGGTCGATCCAGTGTACAAAGATCGTTCCGCCAAGCCCCCATCCCACCGGGAGGTCGGGAATGCTTCGTTCACACCTCCTTGGTGAACAACTCCTCTCCTTGGGCGTGAGCGACGATACTGCAACACGTGGCGTCACCGGTGACGTTCACCACCGTGCGGCACATGTCCAGGATGCGGTCCACCGGCAGGATGATGGCGATCCATGCGGGGTCGAGGCCAAGCGAGGTGAGCACCACGAAGAGGGTGATGAGGCCGGCACTGGGCACGGCGGCCGCCCCGATGCTGGCCAGGGTGGCCGTGAGCACGATGCTGAGCTGCTGCATGAAGGTGAGGTCCACCATGTGGAACTGGGCCAGGAACACCACGGCCACGGCCTGGTAAAGACTGGTGCCGTCCATGTTCACCGTGGCTCCGATGGGCAGCACGAAGCTGGCCGTGCTCTTGCTCACGCCGATCCGGTCCTCCATGCACTCCATGGTGACGGGCAGGGTGGCCGCGCTGCTGCTGGTGCTGAACGCCAGCAACTGGGCCGGACTGATGGCCTTCAGGAAGCGGCGGAACACGTTGCGGCGCATGAGCAGGGACATGGCCGTGGGATAGATCACGAAGACGACCAGTGCCAGGCCCAGCACCACCGTGACACTGTAACCGGCCAGCGACTTGAACAGCTGCACCACCGCGGATGGGTCGTCCCCCGCGATCCGCGAAACCACACCGGCCATCAGGGCGAAGACGAAGAAGGGCGCGGCCTTCATCACCACATCCACCATCATCATGAACACGTCGTTCAGCCCGTTCACCAGAGCGATGACCGGCGCGGCACTGGTGGCCGGGATGAGCAGCAGCACCACCCCGAAGAAGATCGCGAAGAAGATCACCTGCAGCATCAGCGCATCGTTGAAGCTGAGGAAGATGTTGCTCGGCACCATGTCCACCAGGAATTGCAGGGGGCTCGTGCTGGTGGTGCTCCGGGCCTGCTCCACCTTGCTGCTCAGCCAGGCGTCCGGCGTGCTCTGCTGGCGGGCCGCCAACACCTCGTCCACGATGGCCTTGTTCGCAGGGTCGCAGCTCAGGCAGCGACCGTCCTTGGGCTTCTCCACACTGGGTGTGTTGTCCACCCACAGCTCATAGGTGATGCGGTTCCGCATCCGCTGGTCGTCGTTGGCCATCTCACCGGGCTTGATGAGGTTCACCAGCAGCAGGCCGATGCTGACGGCGATGACCGTGGTGGTCAGGTAGAGGCCCAGCATGCCAAGGCCGGTGCGCCCCAGCTTGGCCACATCGCTCAGGCCGCTGACACCGCTGATGATGCTGAAGAGCACCAAGGGGATGGCGATGAGCTTGAGCAGGTTGATGAAGATGTCGCCGAAGGGCGCGATCCAGTCCAGCGTGAACGTGGTCCATCCGAGGGTGCTCGACAGGATCGCCCACACGATACCGAGGCCGAGGCCGATCAGGATGCGGGCGGGCAGGGAAAGGCCTTTGGTCGGAGTGGTGACGCTCATGCGCGGGAGCTGCGTTGACGAAGTAGATGATCGACCAGGACGAGACAGGCCATGGCCTCCACGATGGGCACGGCACGGGGTACGACGCAGGGGTCATGCCTGCCCTTGGCCTCCAAGGTGACCTCCTCCCAGCGGGTATTGACGGTGCGTTGGGCCTTGGCGATGGTGGCCGGTGGCTTGAAGGCCACATCGAAGCGGATATCCTCCCCAGTGCTGATGCCTCCTTGTGTTCCGCCACCATGATTGGTCGCGCTACGGATGGCCCCTTTTTCGACGGACATCCCCTCGTGAACGAGTGCAGAATGCTCCTTCCGCCAGCCGATGATGAAAGCGTCGTTGTGCTCCGAGCCACGCATGGCCGACGACCCGAAGCCACTGCCGATCTGAAATCCCTTCGTGGCGTTGATGGACAACATCGCCTTGGCCAGGTCGGCCTCCAGGCGATCGAAGACCGGTTCACCCAGTCCGGAAGGTACGCCCTGAGCCACACAGGAGACGACTCCGCCGATGGAATCGCCTTCGCTGCGTACCATCTCGATCATACTGGTCATCTCCGCCGCTGTCCCCTGGTCGGGACAACGGACGTCACTGTTCCATGTCTCGGCCAGCTTCAACTCCTGATAGGGTCGCTCCAAGCGGATAGGCCCCACCTGTGACACGTATGCGGACACGGTGATGCCTTCCTTCGCCAACAGTTGCCGGGCGATCGCACCGGCCACCACACGACAAGCGGTCTCGCGCGCACTGCTGCGGCCACCTCCCCGGTGATCCCGGATGCCGAATTTCTCCTCCCAGCTCAGGTCGGCATGGCCAGGACGATACACGTCCTTCAAGTGATCATAGTCCGCGCTCTGAGCGTCCTTGTTGCGGATCAGGAAGCCGATGGGAGTGCCCAAGGTCCGGTGAATGACCGTGGGGACCATCTCACCCGTGTCATCACTACGAAGATCATCGGTGGCCAGGATCCCGCTCAGCAGTTCCACCACATCGCCTTCGCTACGTGCCGTGCCCAGTGGGGTGCTACCCGGTCTGCGCCGGTCCAGTTCCTGCTGGATGGCGGCCAGGTCCAGCACCAGTCCTGCCGGACATCCGTCGATCACGCCACCGATGGCGGCTCCATGGCTTTCGCCGAAGGTCGTGAGGCGGAAGAGCTGTCCGAAGCTGTTACCAGGCATGGCGGCGAAGATAGCGGACCACCGGGGGAGAAGAAGATCGCCCAAGGGCTTGTGGGGTGGCGGGATCCGCCTATTTTCGAGCGACCATCGCCAACCGCCCATGAACAGATCACTACTTCTCGTCAGCCTCCTTCTCGTGCTCCACACGGAAAGTATGGGCCAATGCAGCGAACCGACCCGCAACAAAGTGCTCCTGGTCGGCGATAGCTGGGCCTTCTTCATGGGAGTGGACCAGACGATCAACGAGGTGCTGGAAAAGTGGGGGCATTCGGGCTCACGTTACTACACCAACCTAACGCTGGCCGAGAACGGTGCCGAGACCGACGACTTCCTGGGCGCCGAGAAGCAGGCCGAGATCGCGGACCGGTTGCTGAACGACGCGGACATCAAGGTGGTGCACCTGAGCATTGGCGGAAATGATGTCTTGGGAGACTGGAACGTGAACTTCACGGAAGCGCAGACCGATTCCTTGGAACAGGCCGTATTCCTTCGCCTGCGCAGTGTCATCGACTTCATCCTGGATGTCCGACCGGACATTCACGTGCTCTGGAGCGGCTACATGTACCCCAATTTCGAGGAGGTGATCGAGGACATCGCTCCCCTCCAATCCATCCACCCCTTCTACGGCACCTGGGAGGGGATGGGCTTCCCCAGCTTCGAGCAGCTCAACACCATCCTGAACGAGTTCTCAGCGACCATCGAGGCCTACACGGATACGATGCCGCGCGTCAGCTTCGTCAACTCCCCGGGTCTGATGCAGCACACCTTCGGGCAGAGCAGCTCGCTGGGCGTCGCTCCCGGCGGAAGCTATCCACCCCAGACCGCTCCACTACCGCAAGGATTCCTGGACTATCCTTCCCCCAAGAGCTCCATGCGCAACTATGGTCTTACGCGCGACTGCTTCCACCTTTCGGCCTCAGGATATCGCGACATGCTCGACCTGCACGCACAGAAGTTCTATCACAAGTTCCTGATGGACGACCAGTACCTTCTGTCCTCAGGCAGCGAGGATGGTTCCGTATCGAACACAGGCACGGTGAACAGCTCGCTGCAACTGGGCGGCCAGGGGACCGAGCAGTTCGCCACGGTGCTCACCTTCAATACCACGACCATGACCGAAAGTGTGGTGGAAGCGGCCAGCATCTTCCTGCGCCGGGAAAATCTGGTGGGCATCAACCCCGTGAACGGCTCCCTGCAGGTGAAGGTGAAGAGCGGGTCCTTCGGGGGCAGCGCCAGTGTGGAAGCGGTGGACTTTTATGCCCAACCCGATGCCAGCGCAGAAGCATGCCGCTTTGGCTCCACCAGCGCGAACGGGCATTGGATCAGGGTGGACCTTCCTGCTGAACTGCTGGTCTACATCACCCCGTTCAACAACACCCAGTTCATGCTGAGCGCGCCCGGCTTTCCCGAAGGCATCGTGAGCTTCAGCGGCGCCGTGGACCCCGACTTCGCACCCGTGCTCAACCTCACCTTCGGCGACCTCAGTACGGGTGTTGCACCGGTGGCGGATGGCCCCTCCATGACCGTCCTGCCCAACCCCACCACCGGTCCGATCACCTTCGATATCCCGGATGCCGTCATCGATCAGGTGGAGGTCATCGACCTGCTGGGACAGGTGGTGCTGCAGCGCCGCGACCAGCGCCGGACCGTGGACCTGTCCGGGTTACCGAACGGCACCTACGTGGTCCACGTTTCCACCGACGCGGGATCCATGATGCAGCGTGTGGTGAAGTGGTGATGGCCGATGGTA
>JBGTAJ010000207.1:0-3404 GCA_041749915.1 Flavobacteriales bacterium | reverse complement strand
GCCGAGAACGGTGTGGACCTCGAACGGGTCATCGCCGAGGTGGGCCACATCCACATCGCCATCATAGACCGGGAGATGCCCCGGCGCGATGGCTTCGACACCCTGCGCTGGATGGCCCGCCACCACCCGCGCACCCTCTGCATCATGATCAGTTTCGACATGCCACCCCACGATGTGCGCCTGGCCCTGCGGCTGGGCGCCCGGGCCGTGCTGTGCAAGGATTGCCGCACCGAAGAGTTCTACAAAGCCCTGCACGCCGTGTACACCCAGGGCTACTACTACAACGAGCTCATGGACCGCGACCTGCGCCGCAGCGTGGAGGACGAACTGGCCCTCCGCGACCCGGACAGTTTGTGGGATACCCTCAGCGCTCGTGAAAAGGAAGTGCTCTTGCTCTACGCCGATCCCAAGGTGACCGGCCTACAGGACGTGGCCGATCGATTGCACATCTGCTATGACACCGCCGAGACCCACCGCCCCAACGGCTGCCGCAAGCTGGACCTTCACTCCAAGGCCGCTCTGGTCCACGCCGTGAAGGCGAGGGGGTGGAAGTGAAGTGGGGGTATGGTCAGGAACAGCTGCGAAGCGAAGGGTCCACTGCGTGAGACCCAGCGGTCCGGTTGCGCACGTCGATCGTACCGCGGTTCATGGCACTTACTGCACCAAGCGGACCTGGCCATCACCATACCCCCGCGTCACCCCTCACTCCTTCACCACCCGCCCCATCCACTCCACGCCCTCGGCCGTGCGCAGGCTAAGCAGGTAGAGGCCCGGTGCGAGCGGCGCCATGTCCACGGTGGGTGTGGCGCGTTGGTGCAGCACGGTGCGACCGTCGGGTGTGGTGATGCGCAACATGCCGGTGGGCGGGCCGCTGGGCAGTTGCAGCGTGAGCGTTCGCTGCACGGGGTTCGGGAAGAGCTGCAGGACATCGGCGGTGGCGTGGGCAATGCCGGTGCTGAACTCGGCCAGCAGCACCGCGTCGTTGGTGCGGATGGGCGGGTTGAAGTCGAAGAAGATGTCCGCGTTGTTGCTCAGCAGCGTGCCGGGCAGCAGGCCTTGCACGGGGCGGATCCTGAAAGTGAGCAGGCCGTGGCTGGCCGCTTCGTTCACATTGCTATCGGGCAGCAGGATGTCGGGGAAGCGCCACTCCACCACGCGGCCGGGTTTGAAGCCGATGCTGAAGGGGTGCGAGGCCAGCCCTTGTTGGAAGGTGGCCATGTCCAACAGCGGCGATATGGTGTCCGTTACCACCACCGTGAAGGCCGTGTCGTTGCCGGTGTTCTGGAAACGGATGCGGTAATCGATGTAGCTGTCCTGGTCCAGGAAGTAGAAGTCCTCGCTGGCGCCAGAGCTGGTGTAGGCGGTCTTGTCGTTGGGGTCGTAGGCACCGGTGAAGACCGCGGAGTAGGCATCGGTATTGTTGCTCAGGTCGTCCTCGCCCAAGGTTTGTGTGCAGCTTACGGTGTGGGTGAAGGGCAGGCCCAGCAGACCCACATCGGGCGGCACCTGCAACGTGACGCTGGCGCTGAAACCGGTGTAGGCGGTAAGGGCGGCGGTGCTCCATTGCAGCACGTTGCCGTTCACGCTGGTGGGCGCCGGAATGGACGACGCGTAGCTCATCTGCGGATCGAAGGTGAGGGTGGTGGTAAGCGGGCCACCAACCTGGGCGGACAGGTTGAACACGCCAAAATTCACCGTGTGCGCAAAGCCGGGCCGGGCAGGGCCCGCCGACAAGCTGGCTTGCAGGTCCAGCGGCACCAAGCTGCTGTCGGCCAGGTCCAAGGTCACCGTGTTGGTGGTTATGCTGAAGGGCGCCGGCATGCTGGCCGGGCACAAGGGGAGGAGGTCGGCACCGGTGACCGCCAGCGTATAGTTGCCATTGGGCAGGTTGCGGGCGAAGGAGCCGTCGGCATCGGTAATGGCATAAAGGCCGCCCGGCTCTATCTGCAGCACGCGGAAGGGCACGCCCACTTCGGTAGGCCCTTGTATACAATCCTGGTCGTTGTCTATGTAGAGGCTGCCTTGCACCTGGCCACACTCGCTGCCCAGGTCCTCCACCGTTACGGGGGGCAGCACAATGCCGCTGCAGGAGTACATGGGCTGCTGCCCCAAGGTCACCTCCAAGGTGTAGTTGCCCGGCGGCAGACCACTCACCACGGGTGGGTCCACGAATTGCTCGCTAATGCCCACCTCGTTCAGCTGATCATCGTACACAAGCACCCGCCCCAGGTAGCCGAGCAGGTCGCCGGTAACGGAGAAGCGGATGGAACCGTTCGCACCACTTGCGCACGCGCCGATCACCTCCTCCACCGCAAAGGTGCCCTCGGGGCCAAAGGTCTGGCCGCCGCCATATGCCATGCAGCCCGTGGCATCCATCACCTCGATGCTGTATGGCATGCCGGAACCCACGCCGGGGAACCACGGATTGCCATAGGCATCGGTGCCGCCTACGTCCACATAATTGCCGTTCAACTGGAACGCCACCGAATACGGGGGTACCCCATTGAGGCCGGTCCAACCATTGTCCGGATTGGCGTTCACAGGGATCACGGCGATGCCGTTGCTTTCGCCCGGACAAGGGAAATTGGCCTGGCCGTTCAGATTGTAGCTGAAGTCGGTGTAACCGAGGTCGGGTTGCGCGGTAAGCACAAAGGTCTCCTCGGCGGTGTCGTTGTTGGCATCGGTCACCAAGAGCGTATAGGTGCCTGCCACCAGACCATACTGGTCCTCATTAACGGCACCATTGCTCCATGCATACGTGTACGGTGGGTTGCCGCCCACCACCGTTACCTCCACCACGCCATTCGCTGCCGTACACGTAGGCGCTTGCACGTTGTTGGTAATGATGGTGACGGCCTGTGCCCCATACGGGAGCACCAGGAGCAGGAGGGCGGATAAGCGCATGGTGATGGTGGGGGAGTTGCAAGGTGCGTCGTATAAAGGACGGCATTCGGGCGCAATGGTTGCTAGTGGTGAGCGCGTATTGATCCGGAGCGCTCCTGGCCAAGGTAGAGCTCCTTCAGGACCAAGGTGTGGATGCCGTGGACGCGGTGATGCGGGCACACCCCAGCCCGTGGCTCTTGCATGTGCGGCACCGGAGTGACAAGGGGATGGTGGGGCAGGAGGCGGAGCTGGCTACGCTTTCGCCAAAGGCTTCGGCGACCGAAGGGATGGGGGGATGCATGGAGTTGGCCGCAGGGTCCACTGCGTGAGACCGTGCGGAGGACTCCAGAGCTAGGACAACAGCCACGGAACAAAGAACCTGCGAGACTGTTCAGTAAAGTGTGTCAGGTCGGATTACGAACTTCAAACCCTGACCAATGGAAACCAAGACTGAAAAGTTCGATTACGAAGCCTTCGAGAAGGAGGCAATGAGACAACTGCTACTGGGCAAGCCACTCAGT
>JBGTAJ010000206.1:0-15258 GCA_041749915.1 Flavobacteriales bacterium | reverse complement strand
GCGCAGCGGTGCAGGCCTGGTCACCGTGCATGTGCCGGCCTGCGGGCTTGACGTTCTTCAGTCCGCCGCACCGGAGGCCATGTGTTCGGTGGATCCGGCCGAAGGGCTGGTGACCGATGTGCCGCGCACCCTGGTGGTGTCCGCCGTGGGCATGGGCCCCGGGCTGGGCACCGACCCGGAACCGGCGAACGTGCTCAAACGCCTTATCCAGGATCCGCCGGCCCCCCTGGTCCTGGACGCCGATGCCCTGAACATCCTGGCGGAGAACCCCACCTGGACCGCTTTTCTGCCACCCGGGACCATCCTGACACCGCATCCCAAGGAGTTCGACCGGCTGTACGGCAAGCCCAGTGCTTCGGGATCTGAACGCCTCCAGCGCGCCCGTGATATGGCCCTGCGCACCCGGTGTACGTTGGTGCTGAAAGGTGCGCCCACAGCGGTGTGCGCACCTGATGGGCGGGTGGTGTTCAACAGCACGGGCAATGCCGGTATGGCCAGGGGGGGGAGTGGGGACGCGCTCACAGGTCTGCTCACCGGTCTGGTGGCCCAAGGCTATGCACCGGGGACCGCCGCCCTGGTCGGGGTGTACCTGCACGGTCTGGCCGGCGACCTGGTGGCGAAGCGTAAAGGGCAGGATGGCATGAGCATCAGCGATCTGATCGAAGCCCTGCCGGAGGCGTGGCAGGTGTTGCGCGGCGGGTCAGAAGAGCCCTTCTGAACTGCCTTTCCCTTGGCGGATCAGGCGGGGTTCGCCTTCGCTGAGGTCGATTACGGTGGACCCTTCCAGGCCTCCGATACCGGCGTCGATCACGGCCTCCACCTGATAGCCCAGGTGCTCATCGATGCGTTCCGGGTCCGTGGTGTAGTCCACCACCTTGTCCGGGTCGTGCACGCTGGTCACCACCAGGGCATGGCCCAGTTCCTCCACGATGGCCTGCGGGATCGGGTGGTCGGGGACCCGGATGCCCACGGTTCGTTTGTTGTTCTTGAAGAGCTTGGGGATCTCGCTGCTGGCCTGGAGGATGAAGGTATAGGGCCCGGGCAGGGCATGTTTCATCATCCGGAACGCCGAGGTGTCCACAGAACGGGCGTAGAGGCTCAGCTGGCTGAGGTCCTTGCAGATCAGGGAGAGGTCTGCCTTCTGCGCTTTCACGCCCTTCAGCCGCGCCACCTGCTCGATCGCCCGAGGCTGGTGCGCACTGCACACGAAGGCGTACACCGTGTCGGTGGGGCAGATCACCACCCCGCCCGCATTCAGCTTGTCCACGATGAGCCGGATCTTCCGGGGCTCGGGGTCCTTGGGGTGAATGCTGATCAACATCCCCCGATCAGGCCTTCAGTGCTTGGGCCGCTTTTTTGTGGTCCGCCAGGAACTTCTCCAGGCCACTGGTGGTCAGCGGGTGATCGAACAGGGCCATGATGGCGCTGAGCGGGCAGGTGGCCACATCGGCGCCGACCTCTGCGCACTGCACGATGTGCAGCGGGTGACGGATGCTGGCCGCCAGGATCTCCGTGCCAAAGCCGTAGTTGTCATAGATCACCCGGATCTGCTCGATGAGCTGAACGCCATCCGTGCTGATGTCGTCCAGGCGGCCGATGAAGGGCGATACGTAGGAGGCACCCGCCTTCGCTGCCAGGAGGGCCTGTCCGGCACTGAACACGAGGGTACAGTTGGTCTTGATGCCCTTGCTGGTGAAGTAGGTGATGGCTTTCACGCCGTCGCGGGTCATGGGCACCTTCACCACGATGTTGGGGTGCAGGGCGGCCAGGTCCTCGCCTTCGCGGATCATGCCCGCAAGGTCGGTGGCGATCACTTCCGCGCTCACATCACCGTTCACCGTGTTGCAGATGTCCACGTAGTGCTTCATCACCCGGTCGTGCCCGCTTATGCCTTCCTTGGCCATCAAGGAGGGGTTCGTCGTTACGCCGTCCAGGATGCCGAGGTCCTGCGCTTCCTTGATCTGTGCCAAGCTGGCCGTGTCGATGAAGAATTTCATGATGGGGATGTGGCGGCAAAGGTAGATCCTTCGTTCCGCTCCCGTCATTCCGGCCTCCCCGCCGCACGGCACGTGCCTTGTATCCCGCACCTACCTTTGTACATCCATGCAGTGCCGCCTCCTTTTCCTGATCAACTTCCTCCTTTCTCTCACCGGCATGTGGGCCCAACCTCCCGCTACCGAGGTGAACCGCACCGATGCGCAGGGCCGCAAGCAGGGGGCCTGGGTGAAGCAATGGGACAATGGCATGCCCCGCTATCAGGGCCGGTTCATCGACGACAGGCCCCAGGGAACCTTCCGCTACTTCGACGACAAGGGGAAAGCCACCAGCGAGGTGGTCCATGCCGGTGACGGGGTCGTCAGCCGGGCACGGCACTTTCATCCGGACGGCTCGTTGATGGCCACCGGCAAGTACCTGGGCCAGCAGAAGGACAGTGTCTGGAACTACTACGGCGGTGATGGCAAGCTCCGCAAGGTGGAACGTTACCAGGCCGGTCAATTGGACGGGGAGCAAGTAACCTACTACGCCAACGGACAGGTGGCCGAGCGCGAGACACGGCTGAAGGGCCAGCTCCACGGACCGCACAGCAGCTGGTTCGAGAGCGGGAAGCTCAAGTCCGAGAGCACCTACGTGAACGGCGAGGCGGAAGGCACCATGGTGTTCTACTTCCCCAGCGGAAAGAAGGAGATCGAGGGAAAGGTGGTGAACGGTACCCGCGACGGTGTGTGGTACTACTTCAACGACGATGGCACCATCCAGCTTCAAATGCTCTACGCCTCCGGTGTGCTGAAGAAGGAGCGCAAGGAGAACGGGGTGTTCAAGGAGTATTACGATGACGAGCAGCTGATGAGCGAGGTGACCTACAAAAAGGGCAAGCGAGAAGGGGCGTTCAAGGAATATCACGACAACGGCACCTGGTTGATCAAGCCCCTGCCCGCAGACCCCATCTCCGGTGCGCCGGCCGATATGGAACGGGTGCTGGAAGGGCAGACCGTGAAGCGGACCGGCACTTACGTGAACGACCTGCTGGAAGGGGAGGTGAAGGAGTTCGATGCAAAGGGCAAGGTGGTGAAGGTGACGCGCTACCTCGCTGGCGTGGAGCAG
This sequence comes from Flavobacteriales bacterium, assembly GCA_041749915.1. Lineage (GTDB taxonomy): Bacteria > Bacteroidota > Bacteroidia > Flavobacteriales_F > PHOS-HE28 > PHOS-HE28. Next base: position 12,156 of record JBGTAJ010000206.1, on the reverse strand, counting down.
CCCTAGGGGCTTGATAGGGAGGGAACAACGACGTAACGAACAGAGCGAAGTGAGCAAGCACGGAAGGATCCTGGTGGCCATGAGCGGGGGAGTGGACAGCTCCGTCACCGCATTGATGTTGCATGAAGAGGGCTACGAAGTGATCGGCGTCACCATGAAGACCTGGGACTACGCCGATGCCAGTGGTGGCAAGCGCATCACCGGCTGCTGCGACCTGGACAGCATCAACGATGCCCGCAACATGGCCGTGAGCCGGGGCTTCCACCACATGATCATCGACATCCGCGAGGAGTTCGGTGATGCCATCATCGGGAACTTCACCAGCGAATACCTCGCCGGCCGCACGCCCAATCCCTGCGTGCTGTGCAACACCTTCATCAAGTGGGAGGCCCTGCTGAAGCGCGCCGACATGATGGGCTGCGAACTGATCGCCACGGGCCACTATGCCCGCGTTCGCCAGTTGCCCGACGAAGGACGCTGGGTGGTGAGCCGCGGGTTGGACCCGGGCAAGGACCAGAGCTACGTGCTGTGGGGCCTGGAACAGAAGAACTTGGCCCGCACCCGTTTCCCCATCGGCGGGTTCCACAAGAGCGATATCCGGCGTATGGCCCTGGAGAGCGGTTTCCCCGAGCTGGCCAGCAAGAGCGAGAGCTACGAGATCTGCTTCATCCCCGACAACGACTATCGGGGTTTCCTGAAGCGCCGGGAGCCCGAGGCCACCGCCAAGCTCACCCACGGCCGCTTGGTCACCGTGGACGGTACCGTGCTGGGCGAGCATGATGGTTATCCCTTCTTCACCATCGGGCAACGCAAGGGCCTGGGGATCGCCACCGGAGAACCGCTGTACGTGACCGAGATCATCCCGGCGTCCAACACCGTGGTGCTGGGCCGCAAGGAGGACCTGAACAAGGTGACGATGTGGGTGCGCCGTCCGAACTTCCAGAAGATCAGCGTGTTGGAGGATGGAATGGAGGCGGTGACGAAGATCAGGTACAAGGACAAGGGGACGCCCAGTTCACTCGCCATGGACGGCGAGCGGGTGAAAGTTGAGTTCCATGCGCCCGTGGCAGGCATCGCTCCGGGGCAGAGCGCCGTCTTCTATGACGGGGACGATGTGATCGGAGGTGGATTCATTGACCGTGAAACCGTATGACCATGGCAAAGACCGGGATCCTGATGTTGGCGCTTGCGGTCGTGTTCTTCACGGCATGCAACAAGGAAGAAGCTCCGCCGGTGGATCTTGGTTATGGCTACTATCCCACCAAGGTGGGCTCCTGGGTGGAGTACCAAGTGGATTCCCTGTGGCGCGATGACCGTTTCAACATCCTTGACAGCGTGAGCTACCGCCTGCGTCAGGTGATCGAGAGCGAGTACGTGGACCTCGAGGGGCGCGCTGCCTGGCGGATGCATCGCCTGGTGCAGGACACCGCCGGCAACTGGTCGGTCCGGGACGTTTGGTCAACCACCGTGAACGGCATCGCGGCCGAACTGACCGAGGAGAACGAACGCCGCCAGAAACTGACCTTCCCTGTGCGCATCGGACGCACCTGGGACATCAACGTCTACAACACCGTCCCCGAACTCGCCGTCGCCTATGCGGAGGTGGATGTGCCCTGGGCGGTGAACGGCCTTTCCTTCGACAGCGTTGCGCACGTCATGCAGACCGTACCGGCCAACCAGGTCATCCGGCGCGACTTTGAGGAACGTTACGCCAAGGGAGTGGGCATGATCTACAAACGTCACGTGGAGACCAATACCCAGACCGTTTTCCAGCCCAACCAGCCACCGGTGGTGCAGGTGAACGGTTTCCGGATGAGCATGGTGGTGGTGGACTTCGGTAACGAATGATCGAGATGAGCGTAATGCCCTCCCTGCGTGTTGCGATCGCCCTTGTTGCGGCGCTGTGGTGCCTGGTCCCCTTTGCACAGACCGGCCCTGACCTGTATTGGGTACAGTTCACGGACAAGGACCAGACGCCGTACTCCGTCGACGCTCCCGAGGCCTTCCTCTCGGCCCGTTCCATCGCACGCAGACAGGCGCAGGGTGTCGCGATCGACGCGTTGGACCTGCCGGTCGATCCGGTCTACATCGAAGCCGTGCTGGCCCTTGGCGATGTGCAGCTGGTGAACCGCAGCAAATGGTTCAATGCCATCACCATCCGCACCACGGACCCGCTGGTCCTGGAGGCCATCACCGAACTGCCCTTCGTGAACACGCTCCGCGATGTCATCCGTCATCCGGGCACGGGCATCGCTCCGGATAAGTTCGAAGCATCGGCGCCCTCGGGCCCCCGGGGTGGTGGTTCTGAGGATTACGGAGGTTCTTTCCGCCAGATCGAGATGCTCAACGGACATCTGCTGCATGCCATGGAGGCCAAGGGCCAGGGCATGCTCATCGGTGTTCTCGATTCCGGCTTCGACAACGTCGACTCGATCGCCGCCTTCGATGCGCTGCGCAGCCGGGATGGGATCGTGGCCGTCCGTGATATGGTTGAACATGACGGCGATGTGTTCATGGACCACTGGCATGGACGCTCGGTGCTGGGGTGCATGGCCGGTTCCATCCCCGGTTTCCTCCTGGGCACCGCTCCGGATGCCGACTACGTGCTGGTCCGAACGGAGACCATCGGCTTCGAGCATGTGGTGGAGGAGGATAACTGGGTGGCCGGAGCCGAGTTCTGCGACAGCCTTGGCTGCGATGTGCTCAACACCTCGCTCGGCTACACGCGCTTCGACGATGGCTGGAACGACCACGCCTATTCGGACCTGGACGGCCAGACCACGCGGATCAGTATCGCTGCGGGCATCGCATCGCGGAAGGGCATGATCCCCGTGAGCAGCGCGGGCAACTCGGGAAGCAGCGAGTGGTACTACATCAGCGCCCCGGCCGACGCCATTGATATCCTCACCGTGGGTGCCGTGGGCGATCAGGAACAATCAGCTCCCTTCAGTTCACGCGGCCCCAGTGCCGATGGTCGCGTGAAACCCGATGTGTCCACCATGGGGTGGGGTGTGACCGGGATCAACGCGGATGGCACCGGTGTGGACCTGCTCAACGGGACCTCTTTTTCATCACCCATCCTGGCCGGTCTGGTGGCCTGTCTCTGGCAGTTGCATCCCGAGCGCAGCGCCCAGCAGATCATGGACGCCGTGCGCCGCAGCGCCTCCCACTGGTCGGACCCCAATGACTCGCTGGGCTACGGAGTCCCCGACTTCCTGCAGGCGCATGACCTGCTGCTGGCCACGGTGGGCGTGGCAGAGCCTGTGGTCGGCGCGGTGCCGCTGCTGTATCCGCAACCATTCCAGGACCAGCTCACCGTGGTCACCCCAAAGGGTTGGACGGGGATGACCGGCTTCCGACTGCTGGATGCCGCCGGACGTGTGGTGTGGAGCACAGCCGTAACGATGCCTCCGAACGGGTCGGTACTGTTGCAGTTCGCGGCCAATAGCCCGGCGCCGGGCAGCTATGTGCTGGTGATGGAGAACGCCGCAGGGCGCTCCGCCTCCGTGGTGTGGCGCAATCCCTGATCGATCGGTGTCGGTCATCATTCCGTCGGAGATCCTCGTCAAGGCGTACCGCAAGGGCCTGTTCCCCATGTGCCATGAGGATGGCGAACTGTACTGGCATGACCCCGACCCGCGCGCCGTGTTCCCCTTGGACACCTTGGAGCCTGACCGGCGCACGGCCCGGATCATCCGCTCTGGCCGGTTCACCATCACCCGCGACTCAGCCTTTGCGGAAGTGATCGCGGCCTGTGCCGAGCGGGAGGACACTTGGATCGATGAGCGGATCAAGGCGTCGTATGAGGCCCTGCACCTCGCCGGCCATGCGCACAGTGTGGAGGCCTGGCAGGGCCAGGAGCTGGTCGGCGGGATCTACGGCGTGGCAGTGGGCGGTGCCTTCTTCGGCGAAAGCATGTTCACACGCGCCAGCAATGCCGGCAAGGTGGCTTTCCATGCCCTGGTGGCCCATCTCCGCGTGCGCGGCTTCGTATTGTTCGACAGCCAGTACATCAATGATTTCACGTCACAGCTCGGTGCGGTGGAACACCCACGGGAGCGCTTCAAGCAGGATCTGAAGGCCGCATTGAAGCTCCCGGTCACGTTCTGACCTCCTCCGTTCTGCGATGTCCGGCAAAGGCAAAGCGGTCCGACCTTTGTCGTACCCCCGGTAACCCATGCCCATGCGCTTTCTTCCTACGCTCCTCACTGTCCTGCTGTCCGCACTTGGAACCTCAGCATTCGCCCAGTCCACGCTGGAGGTGGAGGTGGTCCTCAACAAACCCAAGGCGGGGGGCAAGGTGCGCGTGGCCCTGTGCCCGGGCAAGGTGGCCTATGAGAAAGAGACGGGCTGCACGGTCCATACGGTCGATGCCACCACGGGAACCGTGCGCGTGAGCTTCACCGATGCACCGAAGGGTGAATTGGGCATCAAGGTGTTCCACGACATCAATGGCAACGGTGAGTTGGATACCAATTGGATGGGCATCCCCACCGAGCCTTACGGCTTCGGGAACAGCGCTCCGGCCACCTTCGGTCCGCCCTCCTTTGAGAAGGCGGCCGTACGCTTCAACGGTGAACGCACGGTCACCCGGGTGACCATGGTGGGCGGTTGAGACCCTTGACGGGGAACTGCGGAAATTGAGCGATCAGCGCGGATGTCGGACCACTGCGGGTACCAGTGCCGCGCGATCGGACAGGTAGGCCACGTAATCCTCGCTGTAGCGCACCCGGTGCTCGATCACGTCATCAGCCCTTCCCGCCAGCACCAGCAGGAGCTCACAGGCTTCACGAAGTCCGTGGGCGCCGCCGCTGAAGTGGGTGAGGAGCTCGGCGTCCCCGCGCGATACGATATGGTTCTCCAGCACGGGGCTGTTCTCCCGTTTGATCAGCACACGCAACCCGCAACGGCGCGCCACGGGCAGGTCCAGCACATCATCAAAGAAGAAGGCCACCTGCCGTGCCTCAAGGCCATGAGCGGCGAGAAAACTGTCGAAGGCCTCGGTCTTGTTCGTGAAGCCCATGTACACGCCGTTGAAATGCTCGCGCTGTGCGAAGCGTTCCGCGTAAGGATTGTGCTGGCCGGTGATGATGGCCGCGGGCAACATGCGCCGCTCACGCATCCACAGGCTGAACCGCAGGAGGTTCACCCCCATGCTGTCCACCTCGCTGAACGGGCTGCCGCCCTCCAGGTCCTTCCAACCATCATTGAACACCCCGTCCCAATCGAACAGGATCGCGCGGATGTCGCCCAACTGTCGTTGCAGCACATCGGGTGGCCGCAGGAAGCGGGTACCGAGCTTTGCGAACGCCTTCAGGTTGTCCATCGGCTGCTCAGCCGGCGATGGCCTTCATCATGTCCTGGATGTCCAGCATACCCAGCTGCTTGCCGTTCTCGCTCACGCTCAAGGTATCCACCTTGTGCTCCTTGAAGGCTTTCTGGGCCTCGTCCAGGAGCGCTTCGGGGGTGATGGTGATGGGCGCGTTGAACTTCAGCGTGCTGAGCTTCTTGGCCAGGAACTTGTTCCCGTCCTTCTCCAGGCCGCGGCGCAGTCCACCATCGGTGAACACACCGACGTTCTTGCCTTTCGTGTCGACCACCATCACCGCGCCGAAGCCGTGCTTGGTCATCTCCACCAGGGCCTCGCTCACCGTGGCGCTGTCCTTCACCACAGGGTTGCTGCGGGAGAGCACATCCTTCACCTTCATGGTGATCAGGCGGGTGTGCTCATAGAACTGCTGCGTGCCCAATTGGGTCATGTGGTTGTCCGTCAGCTGCTTCATCAGCTTCCAGGGAACCGTGATGGTGTGCACACCGATCTCCACCGCATTGCGGACATGCTCCACGGTACGCACGCTGCTGAACATTATCTTGCTGTCGTAGCCGTAGTAGTTCACGGCCTCCACGCACTGCTGCACAAGGCTGAGGGCGTCGTGCCCTTGGTCCTGCAAGCGTCCCACGAGGGGGCACACATAGGTGGCACCGGCCTGCATGGCCATGTAGGCCTGTTGGAGGGTGTACACAAGGTGCACGTTCACCATGATGCCGTCATTGCGCAGCATCCGGCAGGCCCGCAGCCCTTCGAGGCTCACGGGGATCTTGAAGACGGTGGTCTCCTTCTTGAGGCCCATCTTCAGCTGGCGTTTGGCCTCCTTCACCACCTCCTCGGCGGTCTCGCCCAGGGCCTCCACCTGCAGGATGGGGACCTTCTTGGCCAGGTCCAGGATCATTTTGTCGATGTTCGTGACACCGCCTCGGTGCATGAACGTAGGGGTGGTGGTGAGGCCGGTGAGGAAGCCGAGCTTGAAGGCTTCGTCGATCTCCTTGATGTCTGCGCTGTCGAGGTAAAGTTCCATGGTCGAAGTGGTGCGTTGGTCGGTTCGGATGAGCTTGTTCCTTGCACCCGTTGTGGCGACCCATTGGGTTGCGAGTACGGGTGCTTCGATCAAGCGTTGGCGGTAACGTGGCGATACTGCACTTCCACGGCGTGGAGGTCCAATAGGGGTTTGAGGAATTCCTCCAGGTCGGTGACACAGAGCTGGCTGGCCGCGTCGCACTTGGCGGTGCTCGGGTCGGGATGTGTTTCAATGAAGACACCGTCTACGCCCGCAGCCACACCGGCACGGGCGATCGTAGGCATCACCTCGCGGTTGCCGCCGCGCGGGTCAGCGCTGGGGATGCCATACTTCCGGATGCTGTGCGTGATGTCAAACACCAGTGGGTAACCTGTCTTGCGCATATGGTAGAAGGCGCGCGGATCGACGACGAGGTCGTTGTAGCCGAAGGTGTAGCCGCGCTCGGTGAGGATGATCTTGCTGTTGCCCACGCTCTCACACTTCTTCGCCGGGTTGATCATGTTCTCCGGAGCCAGGAACTGCCCGTGCTTGATGTTCACCACAGCACCGGTCTTCGCTGTCGTGGTCACCAGTTCGGTCTGCATGCACAGGTAGGCGGGGATCTGGATCACATCACACACCTCGGCGATGGCCTTGGCCTGGCTGGGGTAATGGATGTCAGTGAGCAGCGGGAACCCGAACTGCTGCTTCACCTTTTCCAGCATCTTCAAACCCTCCTCCAGACCGGGACCCTGGTAGAAGTCGACACTGCTGCGGTTGTCCTTTGTGAAGCTGCTCTTGTAGATCACGGGAACCTTCAGGCGCTCACTTACCTCGCGGAGCTTCTCGGCGGTCCGCATCATGATGTCCTCGGTCTCGATCACACAAGGACCACTGATGAGGAACAACTGATCCGCACCGCAGGCCATATCTCCGACTTGAACGATCTTGCTCATGGTACCGCGCGTTCGCTGTGATGATTGAAGCGGCAAAGGTATCTCACGCGCCGGAAGGGGCGCCCTCCACCTTCAATTCGAACAACCGCTCACCCAGCAGGTAACCTTTGACCACATCGCCGGAAGAGAGTTTTCCCACCCCGGCAGGGGTTCCGGTGAACAGCAGGTCACCGGTCTCCAACTTCATGTAACGCTCCACATGCGCGATGAGGCTGTGCACATCAAAGAGCATCTCTCCGCTGTTGCCCTGCTGCACCACGATGCCGTTGCGCTCCAGTGAAAAGTCGATATGCTTCCCGGTCGGCAGGCTCACCACTTCGGCATAGGTCGCCGAAACGTAGGCCGAACCATCGAACGCTTTTGCCTTTTCCCATGGAAGACCCTGTTCCTTCAACTGCTGCTGCAGATCACGCGCGGTCAGGTCCAGGCCCAGGGTCACCCGCTCGGGTAGGGCTTTTCCGCCGCGCCGGGTGATGGCGTAGACCAGCTCCACCTCATGGTGCACATCGTTGCTGAACGCCGGCAGGCGAATGGGGCCACCCTGACGGATAAGTGCACTGGGTGGCTTCAGGAAGATCACCGGCTCCTCCGGTATCTCGTTGCCCAGTTCGCGGGCATGTGCTCCGTAGTTGCGGCCGATGCAGACGATCTTCATGGGGTCAAACGCTTAGGTCGGCCAAGGCACTGCGCATGACGACCAGTGTGCTGCCAGGCAGCTCAGCCTTGGTCATCAGCCACTGCAGGTATCCGGGGTCATTGCGTCCGATGTTCTCCAAGGTCCACCCTTGGTACTTGCCGAAGGAGAGGCACACATTGCCCTGGTCGTCGAAGCGCAACTTGCCGGCCGCGTCCGGACTGCGTTTGCGGTCGCCGCTCAGCTCGCCGAGGAATTCCACCGTGCCCTGCAGGGCATCACCATAACGGTCCAATTGGGCGAGCAGCACATCGGCCGTGGCCTCCACATCGGCCAGTGCATCGTGTGCGCCGGCGTGTTCCCGGCCGCAGTAAAAGCGCAGGGCGGCGCTGAGGTTGCGGGGCTCCAATTGGTGATAGATGCGCTGCACATCCACGATGCGCACGCTCAGGTGGTCCCATGCCGTGCCCACGCGCCAGAGCTCTTCGGCCAGGAACGGAACATCAAAGCGGAGCAGGTTGAAGCCGGCGAGGTCGCAGCCCTCCAGCTCGTTCAGGATGGTGGTGGCCACGGCCTCCAAGGGGGGGGCATCGGCCACATCGGCATCCGTGATCCCGTGTACGGCGGTCGCCTCAGGTGGGATGGGTATACCCGGGGACACCAGGGTCTGGTAGCGCTCGCGCTGGCCATCGGGCATCAGCCGGACGATGCCGATCTGTACGATCCGATCACGGCCGATGCGCACCCCGGTGGTCTCCAGGTCAAAGAAAGCCAGGGGCCGTTCCAAGGTTAGTGACATGGAACAAAGTTGGCGAATAAAGAACCCCGGCACAGGGCCGGGGTTCCTCAAGTTCTCCACAGGGTAACGACCTAGCGCACCTTCAGACGGGCATACTGGAACTTGCCGTATTTGTCGGTGTTCTGGTAATCTCCCTGATAACGGGGGCCCTGAACAAGATTGTTCACGGCCTCGAGCTTCAGAAGGTTCGCATCCTTGCCGCGGGCCTTGATGGCCTCCACCAAGCGGGTGCGTGCATCCTCCATCCGCTGGCGGCTCAGGTTCTCGTTGGTGCCGAAGGTCTTGGTGGGCACCTTTGAAGCACTGGCCTCAATGACCACCTTGGCCTCGCCGTTCTTTTCGATCAGGCCCACCACCACATCCACGAACTGCTTCCAGCGGGCATCGTTCTCGTCGATATCCTTGGCGTTGTAAGCGAAGAACTGGGTGAACTCATCGGCATAGCGGGCATCTGGAGCCACGTGTGTTGCTCCTTTTTCCTTCAACTCTGCATCCGTGAGCGCTTTCTTGTCCGCACCGGCAGCTCCGGCCACACCAGCCACACCAGCAGCTCCGGCCACCACTGGAACCCCCGTTTCCTTCTTGCCGGGAGGCGATCCCTTGGGCAGGTCCACGATACTGGCGGGACCGGCGAGGGACACGGGGTTGAGGTAGATCTCCTTGTTGATCTCCTGGTAGGAGCTTTCACATTCCACGAAGATGTCCTCCGTATGCACGGTCACGTCGTTCACCCGGTAATCGAGGTTGTACTCTTTGCACGGAGGAAGGATGGCCACGTAAACGCCATCGCGCTGGCGTGGCTTGTAGGTCTTCACCTCACCGGTGCTCTTGTCCGTCACGTACAGGATGGTGGAGGGGGGGAGCGTTTCTCCCGGAGGGGGGATGATGAATCCCTTCAGCACGGTGAGCCCTTCGCTTTCCAGTTCACTGGGCAGGTCCACGAAGTAGATGTCCTTCTCGCCGTATCCCCCGATCTGGTCGGAGCTGAAGTAACCGCGCCGACCGTCGGCCGTGGTGATGAAAAAGACATCGTCATCCACCGTGTTCAGCGGATACCCGAGATTCTGGGGGAGGGACCACTGGCCATCATCCTGCTGCTCCGTGTAGAAAATGTCGAACCCTCCCATGGAGTTGTGCCCCTGCGAACTGAAATAGAGGGTGCGACCGTTCGGGTGGATGAACACACCGTCCTCATCATACGCAGTGTTCACTACGTTGCCCAGGTTCTGGGCCTTGCTCCACGTGCCGTCGGGCAGGCGCACCACACGGTAGGCGTCCCGGCCGCCGATGCCGCCTTTCCGGTCGCTGATGAAATAGAAGGTGTTCCCATCGGCGGACAGTGCGCCGTGGGTCTCCCACGCCTTGGTGTTGATGTCGCTGCCCATCAGCACGGGCTCGCTCCATACCTCACCCACCAGTTTGCTCTCGTAAATGTTCCCGTCACCTCCATCGGCGCGATAGATGAACAGGGTCTGTCCATCGGCCGCAACGTTCGCAGTGGCCAGGTGGCCGCCTTCGACGGGGTTGATGTTCAGCAGTTCAGGCGCCTGCCAGTTGCCATCCCGGTCCTTGTAACTGACGTAGATGTTCTCATACGGTAGTCCGGCGATCGGGTCGATGATGCCCCGGTTCGAACTGTCCGGACGGATGCGACGGGATGTGTAGAACAATGCGTTCCCGTCCACGGAGAGCACAGGGCTGAAGTCCGGAAGTTCCTGATTGATCACAGGGCCGGCATTGGATACGGTGTAGTCCACGGGTGCGGCGTGGAGCGTTCGCGCGTTCGCGGTCTGTTCCATGCCCCGTTTGGCGGATGGACGCAGCGCGTGCTTCTCGTCCACCTCGTCGAGGAACTTCTGGTAGAACTGGTCCGCCTTGTCGAACTGGTTGTTCAGGTGGTAGGCACGTCCCAGGTAATAATCCACCTCCACCGGAGCGTTGCGTTCCTTGGCATCGAAGGGGTCGTAACCGGAGGTGTTGAAGCTGCCGTAGCTGGCTGACGAGCGGACCTGGGAGGCTTTCTCCAGATGGGTGAGCGCCTTGGCCTTCTGGTTGTATGAGTGGAAATAGGAGTATCCCAGCTTGTAGCTGAGGTTCGCATTCTCCGGATCGGTGGTCAACAGTTCACTCCAGATCTCAGCGGACTGATTGAAGAGCTTCTCTTCCATCAGCTTGTTCCCCTCCTCGAATTTCCAGTTGAAGGAGGTGTTGTCGCCTTGGGCCGTGGTGGACAGGGAGCACAGTGACAGGCCGATGAAGGCAAGGGCGGTGTAGCCGTTCTTCATGGGTGGATACGTTCAGGTGATGAGAGCATAGGGCGGCTAAATGTAGGATTTTCCCGATGCGGGCTACCTCAATAGCTTTGGTCGGGTGACCACGCTTCGAGGATATCGGCCACGCGGCGCACGAATCGTCCGCCCAGTGCACCGTCCACCACACGGTGGTCGTAGGAGTGGGAGAGGAACATCTGGTGACGGATGGCGATGACGTCGCCCTGGGGTGTTTCGATCACCGCGGGTTTCTTGCGGATGGCCCCTGTGGCCATGATGGCCACCTGAGGCTGATTGATCACCGGGGTGCCCAGGACGTTGCCGAAGGTGCCCACATTGGTCACCGTGTAGGTCCCGCCACTGATCTCATCGGGGAGGAGCTTGCCCAGACGGGCCCGGTTGGCCAGGTCGTTCACCTTGCGCGCCATGCCCACCAGGTTCAATTGGTCGGCATTCTTGATCACCGGCACGATGAGATTTCCATTGGGCATTGCTGCCGCCATGCCGATGTTGATGTCCCGCTTCTTGATGATGGTGTAGCCGTCCACCTGCACGTTCACCATGGGCATCTCCTTGATGGCCTGCACGATGGCCATGAGGAACACTGGGGTGAAGGTGAGCTTCTCGCCCTCGCGTTGTTCGAAGGCCTTTTTCACCTTCTCTCGCCACTGCCACAGGGCGGTCACATCGGCCTCCACGAAGCTGGTGACGTGCGGGCTTGTGCGCTTGCTCATCACCATGTGGTCCGCGATCAGCTTGCGCATGCGGTCCATCTCGATGAGCTCATCGCCCGGTGCCGCGGTCAGGGCCGGTTTCGGTGATGATGCTTCAGGTGCCTGGGCCTGCGTTGCCGCCGCCGGAGCGACCGGTGTTGCCGGTGCCCCGGACGCGGGTGCCGTGCTGGCCCCTGAGCCCCGGTTGGGCAGATAGTCAAGGATGTCTTTTTTGGTCACGCGGCCGCCCTGACCGGAACCAGCGAGCGTTTCGAGCTCCTGCAATGAGATGCCTTCGCTCTGCGCGATGTTGCGTACCAAGGGAGAATAGAACTTGCCGCTGGGGCCCACCCGCTCCACCGGGCCGGCCGCCACCGCGGTGGGTGCTGTGTGCGCGGCGTGACCGTTGGTGGCCTGGGCTGGCGCCGCAACATGCGCGGCTGCCACTG
>JBGTAJ010000205.1:0-37345 GCA_041749915.1 Flavobacteriales bacterium | reverse complement strand
CAGGTGCTGTTCGGGGTGATACCCGTGGTGCCACCGGAGCACACGCCGCACTGGTCAACACTCGCAGTACCGTTGATCGTTCCGTTGCAATCCAGGCAGGTGCTGTTCGGGGTGATACCCGTGGTGCCGCCGGAGCAGACGCCGCACTGGTCGACGCTCGCTGTACCGTTGATCGTTCCGTTGCAATCCAAGCAGGTGCTGTTCGGGGTGATACCCGTATTACCGCCGGAGCAAACACCGCACTGATCGATGCTCGCAGTACCACCGACAACACCATTACAGTCCGGAGTGCAGCTGCCTGCATTCACGCCCGTAGCATCGATCGTTCCCGTCAAGGGGGGCACCTGCTGGCCATTCAGCGAAATGAAGAAGTTCCTGTTGTTGTCCTGCGTCCAGGTATCGTTCACGATATTGAAGGCAGTGCAACCCGTGTTGTTGTTGACGTTGATGCGCCACACGGTGACCCAGGTATCAGCGGGTAGTGACTCCTCGCAACCACCGTCGTCGATCAGGTCTCCGATCTGGGCCTGACCCACCGTCGTCCAGGTCCGGTACTTGAAGCCGTTGCCCGGGGTCTGCTGGGCCGAGGGTCCAAGCGGGAATGCCTGGTTCGAAACGCACCATGGGCTTGAGCCCAGGCTTAGTGTGGCAGGCGATGTATCCGGCCAACGGACCGTGAACACCAGGTTGCTGATGATCTCGTTGAAGGAGGCCCCATTGGCCCTCAGTCGCACGTCCAATTGGTTCGCCGTTGGGCCTGGGACCAGGTCGATGTCCACGACGGGCAGCTGTGCCTGCGCCGCAAATGGCGCGAGGAACGCGGCGAACAGAGCGCCAGCGAACCTGCTGCGCAGGCTGGGTTTGGTTCTACACATTTGAATTGGTGGTTGAAGGATTGGTTTTGGTCTGAAGTGCGAAGGAAAGGTAATGCTGATCCCTTTCAAAGGATGATCAGGGAAGTTGCTCGGTGCGGGTGTTCGTGGGGACCGTTCCACCAATGTTCGAAAGGATCATATCACGATCGTTGCCTTCACCGGTATATTTCACCAAGCCGTCCAGGTTGGTATCCGTCGCGAGGTAACCGGTCGCGGTGTTCGTCGGCACTGAACCGCCGATGGCCGAGAGAATGGGGTCGCGGTCGTTGGAATCCCCAGTGTACTTCAAGGACAGATCCCTTGTCGCGTTACCCGCCCACAATAAGGCGAGGCCGTTCAAGGTCTTGCGCGCCTCGACACCATGGGTCGGCGTTGAAGGAGAACTCAGGTCGACCAGCACCGTATTGCCGCCCAAGGTCACCGGCTGGGCCGTCATGCAACCGAGGTGGTTCCGGTGTTTCACCGCGATGCGGTATTGGCCGCTGGGCAGACCAAAGCGCAGCGGTGTTCCGGCCGATCCGATCACCTGACCCGAGCGGGTGACCAAGGCACTTCGCGTGGCCAGTACCTGGGTCGGTTGTGCCGCACTTCGCAGCTCCACGAACACCCAATCCACTACGGCATTGGGACCGGTCTGGGCCAAGACCGTCCCGGAAATGGACTCATTGCCACCACCAACATGCGTAAAGCCCAAGCTTGTGAACGGCTCGGACGTGGGGATCACCCCTGCCACACGCAGGTCATCCTTCATCAGGCCGGTGGCCTGATCGAAAGGACCTTCCAGCATCACCTTGATGTCAACCGCCAGACCTTCCGTCACCACAGCGGTGACAGGGACCCGAGCGCTCTCGTTCACGACCTCAGGGGTACGCACCTCCCAATCGTAGAGATAGTAATAGTAGGCAGCTCCTCCCGTGCTACCCGTGATGGCCCCAAGCCCAGCGAGTGCATAGGGATAGGTCACCCCGGAAGCATCGCGGTGCAGTTGTTGGATGATCTCCGTGTTGTCATCAAAGGCCGTGATCCGATGGTTCGTGCCAGCAGGAACATTGAAATCAAGCTGGACCCGCGAAGTACCGTTCGGGATGTACACGACCTTTTCTGCGATCAGGTTGCCGGTATTGTCCACCAAGGCGAAATGACGCTCTCCGTTGCCGGTGGCATAAACTTTCACGGAGGAAAGTGTGAAGGGCTGATAGGCATCAAAGATCAGCCATTGCTTCGTGCTGCTGGAGTTCTGAGTTCCGGAAAGGTTGGTCTTGGCCACATTGGCCGTTACTCCAGGGGTGACCACGCGTTTGGAAGCGTAATACGTGGCACTTTCCGAAAGCACCGGAGTAGTGAACGCGAGACCGGTCGCGAGCGGAGTTTGAGCTGCCATGTCGGGGTACCAAAGCACCTCTCCAACAGTGGCTTCGGCGCTGAGCAATGCGCTAGCTGGACCGACCACCTCATCTCCTTCCACCACCGGAGGTGCAACCGGGGTCTCCATCGTGACCGCGACGGTGCTGGACACCATGGCGCCGCACGGACCCGTCACGGTCACACTGTAATTCCCAGCCAGTGCCACGTCGATGGTGCGCGTGGTGGCACCGTTGGTCCACAGGTATGAGTAGCCGGGTGAGGCTGTCAAACGCACCGTACCTCCGGAGATCCCCTTCAACCCGTTCGGCGCGGAAATACTTGCCGTACCACCACTACCGTTGGGCCGCTGCTGGGTCAGCGTATAAGGGATCGCCGTCCAGTTGTTATCGTCGTTCTCTTCACTGAAGACGTTCGTTGGATCAACTTCCGCCACGATCCAATAGTCGCCGTTGCACAGACCGTCCATCATGATGATCCACATCATATCCAAGGACTCCGAATAGATGTCCGTACGGCCCACCGATATCCCTTGGACGTTCGTACCACATCCGTAGGCTCCATACAACCCATTGTTCGGGAACATGGGGGTGGTCATCACGGTGCCGCCTCCGTACTCCTGCGTATCGCGGCAATGACCGTTGTACGTCGTGCAGCTACCGTAATCCATCAGGCAGAAGCCGATCTTGGCGCCTGTGGCCACTATGGGCCAATTCCTCGGGTCGGACTCCCCTGTCTGCGGGATCCGGAGGGTCATGGTCGTCCAATCGTTCACATGGTAGTGACCATGGGCAGCATGGTAGGTCATGCTCCCTGCCTCCCGTTCGCTGGAGGTCATGGCCGACCCGTTCTTGTGATAGACACGTTGGTAGATGATCTGCTTGGGGTTCTCGCCGTTCGGGCAGCTGAAATTGGTCTGCGAAGAGACCGTAAAGGAGTCCGTACCGCAAACGAAGCGACGCCCCCCTGCAGGTTGGCTGTGCGTACCTCCAAGGGACCGTTGCCGATGTTTGGCGTCGACCCACTGACCCGGAGCCGACCAGCATTGGTACCCGACTGAGGGTATTCGTTCGGACCGGAGGCGTATTGCTGGAGACCGTACCAGGAAATGGTGATATCCGGCTTCAGGTCGCAATTTGTCTGGCCTGGCACTTCACAGACGCAGGAGGTTGCATTGGTGAGGCTGCATTGTGCCTGAACGGTGGTGCCGAACAAGGACAGCAAAGTCGCCAACGGTAGCGCGTATCGTAGCATCATGATGTTTTGGTTCCTCTCCCTGAGCAGGGATAGAACGTGCAATATACACGGACGGCAGCGACACCGTCAAGTGGAAGTAACCTTAGTTAGCCCGAAAGACCGGCAGGATCCCCAGCATCCCCCCAGAAATGACCGAGACCGTATAACTGCCATTGGGTAATCGACCCAGGTCCAGACTAACTCCATCGGGCCCGACCTTCGAGCCGGTCATCAGCACCCTGCCACTGATATCCCTCAACACCCATGAATCCAAGCCTTGCCCCAGCCGCGACCGGATGGTCAACCGGTCCTGGAACGGGTTCGGGAAAGCCGTAAAGGCTTGCGTTGCTTCGAGTGGATCTGATATCCCGACCGTGGGTGTGTACCGTGCCAGACCGGCCGAGGCGGTCCCTGCCCAAAGCACCCCATCCCGGTCACGATACACCGAAAGGACACCGTTGTCCGGCAGACCCGAGTTCTGTTGGTCCAGCGTATACCAGTCGCTCGCATCATTGAACAGGAGCACACCTGCGATCTGGGTCCCCACGATCTTCTGATCATCGGCATCCACGAACACGCTCGTCATGCTGTTGTCCGGCAAGCCCAAGGTGAAGCCATTGTAAGCGAACCAAGGTCCTCCCTGAAAATCCTGAGAATGCCAGACCAGGCCACCCGAAGGACAGGCCAACCAGCGGTCACCGTTGGAATCCAGCGCGATGGCGTTGGTGGTATTATCCGGGAAGAAGGAATTGAACGTGGTGTAGTAGATGAACTCCTCTTCCGTGATGTAGACCAGGCCAGCATTCACGGTGGCCACCGATATCAGACCATCCTCGCGAACAGCCACCGCCCTGGTGTTGGGCAGGAAGAACTGGAAGCCCATGTGGCTTTCAGGGGTATCATCATACAGTCTCCACCCGTCACCTGTATCGCAGGCCAACCCCAGTGGCGTGCTGATCCACACCCATCCCCGATGGTCGTGCGTGATACCATTGATCTCGTCCAATGCGAATGGACCATTGCTACTGTTCAGGTAGGTCCACTCCTCCCCTTCCAAGATGCCGATGCCATTGAAGAGGGTGCCCACCCACAGTCGGTCCAAGGAATCCACGGCAAGGCAGGTGATGTCATTGGACGGAATGCCGGAGTTCGTGGTCTGAAGAACCGTCCATTCAGAACCATCGTACCGGCACAGACCATAGTCGGTTCCAGCCCACAGGATACCCGCCTCATCCTGAAGCAGGCAACGCACGGTGTTGCTGGGGAATCCCGCTGTGCTGATGTCAAAGACCTCCCAACTCCCGCCCTGTGCCGATACCGGACCATTGGACAATGCAGCCAACAAGCCACACAGAAAGAATGTACGCGAGGCGAAGCGGCTCATGGCAACTGCTGGATCCGAACGTTCGTTGGAACGGTGCCACCGATGTTGGAAAGGATGGGGTCGCGGTCATTATCGGCCCCAGTGTAGCGCACGATCCCATCAAGGTTCACATCTGCCTGCAGATACCCTGGCACGGTGGCCGTCGGCACGGTACCTCCGATCACAGAGAGGATCGGATCACGGTCATTCCCGTCACCTGTATACGCCAGCTTGTCGTCCAGCAGAACATTGCCGCTCCACAACCAAGCGGTTGCACCGCTCACCCGGCGCGCTTCCGTTCCGAACGTGGCCAGTGATGCATTGCGCAGGTTGACCGCAATGGCCGTGCCCCCAAGAACAACTGCTTGCTGCGTCATGCAGGCCAGATGGTTCCGATGACCTACTGCCAGGTAGTAGCTTCCGGGTACCGCGGCGAAGGCCACCGGCGATACACCATCCGTATCCACAATATCGCCATCGCGTTGCAGGAGCGCTTGGCGCGTGGCCACCACCGTTCCACTGGATGTGCCTGAACGCAGTTCCAACCTGACCCAATCCACGATGGCATTCACTCCCGTCACAGCCAACACCGGAGCGGTAGTGGTCTCGCCCCCACCGCCAAGCTGGTCATACCCCAGGGCGGTATAGGGTTCGATGTTGGGCACCAGCCCGCTGCTGCGCAAGGCATCGGACATCAGCGACTGCTGAGGGTCGTAGGGACCATCAAGCCAGACACTGGCACTCACCAGCACTTCACCCTGAACACAGAAGGGCACCACGGCCGGAGCGTTCACATTGATGTCCTGAGATACGTTCGCCAAGGTGAGGTTCGTTCCATCCACCACACGCACAAAACCATTCCCGTAGGCACAACAATTCCCATCTCCGAATGAGTCGAAGACCCTCAGTTCATAACATCCAGATGGTAGACAGAGGTCAAGCGGAGCCTGCGCCTGGGTTCCATTGGCAGGCAATTGCGCATACGGCCCACCAGATGCCACGACCGTGGCCCCTTGGAGGATCTGCCAGGTGGTCTCATTTCCATACCGATCAATGGTCACCTGCACCTGCACAGGTACGCAAGCTGATGTGGTGAAGGACCATGGCGCACCGGCCTCACCGAACCCGCACCCGTTCACGGCCTGAACGGTCCAATAGTAGGTGGTGGAGGGAGAATCCGCCGTGGCAGGCTGGTAGGACGTTGTCGTGATCCCCACAGCGCTCTCCACAATGTTGATCATGCCCGGATCGGCGGCGATCTGCAGGGCGTAGCTCACTGCACTGCTCGTGGCGTTCCAAGTCAGCGCTGCACCTGGTGTGCTGTTCGTGGCACCGTCCAGTGGTGAGGTCCGTACGACAGGCCCAGGCACATTCCCGATCTCCACGGTTAGCGGGATACTTCTATTGCCACTCGCCGAGGTTGCCGAAAGGGTGAAGGGGAAGCTGCCGGGTAGTTGATTCTGCGTACCCGAAATGGTCAGCGTCGATGAAGCCCCAGGTGTGATGGGGTTCGGGTTGAAGCTCGCCGCCAAGCCACTGGCCAGACCCGTCACACTGAGCGTGATCGCCTGGCTATAACCGGCGAGGGAGGCGCTCTGCACCGTGTACACGGCATTCGCTGGCTGGCACACCTGCACCGAGGTGGGTGTCACGCTCAAGCTGTAATCCGGGGACGTGGGAGCCGTTATCGCGAAATTGGCGTTCGAGATGTCGTAGAAGATGTTCGCCGAGCCGCGCACCATGACCCGCGCAGTGGTGGTGGCCGGAATGTTGGGGATCGTCACGGTCTGGGTACCGTCATTGGGTGTGGCGTTGAGGAGCGTGTAGGGATAGGTGAACCCACCATCCACCGATAGCAGGATATCCACATTGGCGCAATTGACCGGGGACGCGGTGGTGGCAGCCACATCCCAGCTTATGGTCTGCACACTGTTCACCGGCCATGAAACGTTCGTATTGGGCTGTGTGACCAGGAATGGCCCCGCACTACCGGCCACTGTCACGACCATGTTGCTCTGTGCATTGGCACCTCCTCCTGGCACATTGTCGCGCACGGTAACCCTGAAATTATAGGTACGGGCCACACTCGCCAGCACCTCCCAGGTCGGAGTGGTACCCGCCACCACCGCGCTCAGAGCTGGTACATAGCGCTGGGTAGAGGTCGTGGGTGTCAGAGAGCGGAAGCTTGGGCCGTTGGTACTGGTGGCTACCGGAGGTTGGGTGGAGACCTGGTTGTCCATCTCCTCCCAGCAGTACGTGAGCACATCACCCGCGTTCCCATCGCTGCCACTGGCGGTGAGAACGAATGGCGTACTACGCGGAATGGTGTAGTTCGTGCCAGCGTTGGCCGTGGGGATCAGGTTGCCCGAATTGGTGACCTGCGGACAGGTGCTGCTGGTCCCGGCCGTGATATTGGCGGCCATCTCCTGCATGCTGTAGGCGTGGAAGTATGCATCGGAGTTGTTCTGCACGTTCGGGGAGCAGATGCCCGCATAACCCATGATGGTGGATGCACTGCCGGGCTCAAAGGCGGCAGCGCTGGCACGGTTGCAGTTGTTGTTCTGGGTATGGTTGGCACCATACTGGTGCCCCATCTCATGGGCCACGTAGTCAATATCGAAAGGATCACCGACCGGCGATCCCAGACCGGTGACACCACGCGCTTTTCCCGTACTGCTGCACGGACTGTTCAACTGGGCCACCCCACCGCCTCCAGTACTGAAGACGTGCCCGATATCATAGTTGGCCGAACCGATCACGTTGGTGCAGGTGGTCTGGTTCTGACCCAACATGGTACTGCCGCTGCTGTTCGTGTAGGGATCGGTGGCGGCGTCGAGGAATACCAGCAGGTCGTTATTGGGCACCAGTACCATGGTGAGCGTGGCATCACGCTCGAACTGTGCATTGACCCGGTTCATGGTGGTGACCATGGCCGCCAAGGCAAAGCTCTTGTTGTTGTTGGTGGTGTTGCTGCCATGGAAATTGGCATATTCACCCGTGCAAGCCAAGGCGAGCCTGTATGTTCGCTTCTGTCCGTCACCCACCCGGTCCATTCCCATCTGCTGGATCCATTGCCTGGTACGTGCCGCTTCGGCAGGCAGGTCGTTCACCTGTTCATAGCTGCACCCTGTCGTTCCTTCAGGCAACTCCTTCCGATGATCGGCCTTCCGGTAAACGGTGACGAGCGTGGCATCACCCTGCACATAGGGATCCATGAACCACCAACCGGCCTGGTCGTCCATCACCATGCCATGAAAACCTTGTGGAGTAAGGTCGAAACGTGCCTGAACACCGGCCTGGTCCACGCTCTCGCCCGCATACGTGCGGATCTCGGGATAGCGAGCCGCCAGATCCGGATGCATCACCACATTGGGCCGGATCCGGAAGCGCTCCGTTCCACCGTCAGGGGTAGGGAGATCAAGAACGCTCTCCACGCCCCCCGGTGAAGCCAGTTGTTGGGCAAGCGCAGTCGCATCGATCGTGATCAGGCGCTGCTGCACCGCCACGATCCGCCGTTCACTTGGCGGAACGTCACGGCTTTCTTGAACATCGGACCAGAACTGCCTCTCCTGTCCTTGAGCACCATGACCCAGCAGGAAAGCCAACACAACGACCAACGAATGTCTCATGATCCGAAAGCAAAAGGTTTATCAACGCCCAGTGACCACGACCCGGCGCGAGAACTGTGCCTGGGGTGAACGGACCTGAAGCAGGTAAGCCCCTGCAGCATAACCCTGCAGGTCCAGCGTCTCCACGAAGCGACCGGGGCCAGCACTGCGCTGGGCGGTCCAGACCACACGCCCCATGGGATCGAGCAGACGAAGGTCCATGGAACCCACCTGTTCGGTCAGGTCCATGGTCAGCGTGGTGGAACCGAAGGCCGGATTGGGAAGAACGCTCAACCCGCCTTGTTCCAAACCACCGGAGATGCCTCCCGTGGATAAGGTGTAGATCTCACCGGTCCGGTCCTGGCCGTTCAAGGAGATGTAGTAATCGCCGTTGTTGTTGATGTCGCCTGTCCACTCATCGTTCACGATCTCGAACAGACTGGGACCGCCGTTCACGGCCACCTCTCCGATTATGACCTCCTCACCACCGGTCCATGCGATCTCCAGGTCCTGCAAGGTAACCAGACTGAAGCCCGCGAAGACCTGGTAACGATAAATGCCGGAGACCTGTTCGGGACCGGACTTGCTGAAGGGCATGAAAAAGTTGGCGGGGGAGATCTGGGAGATACTGCCAAGGGAAGCTCCGTCAGCATCGAGCCAACGTACGGTGAAGACCAAGCTGGATACCAGTCCGTTGAAATTGCCATCAGGCCGCAGACGCACCTGGACCGACCCGCTCTCCAAAGGAGCCAGGGTGATATCAACGATGGGCAATTGCGCCTGAGCGCGAAGACCTGCCCCAAGGACAAGCAACAAGAAGAACAGGGTACGGGTCAAACGCATGGTCACCGGTAGGTGAGCGAATTGACCACCCCCTCCGAACCAAAGTTAGGGGATACGCACCACGTGTAACTAGGACAACGGTCAGGTTTCTTGACCAACCCGATCGCTCGAATATCTAGAGGATCTCCGTGACCATACGTTCGATGGAAACACCTTCGGCCTCGGCCTTGTAATTGCGGACCAGCCGGTGCCGTAGAATGGAGGTCGCCACCGCCTGAACATCAGCGATATCCGGGGAGAAGCGCCCATGGGCCAAGGCATGGGCCTTTGCCCCGACCACCAGGTACTGGGAGGCTCTCGGTCCTGCACCCCAGCTCACGTGGTCGTTGATCACGGCCGGTGCAGCAGGCGTGCCAGGACGCGTCCGGGAAACGAGCTTCACAGCGTACTCCAACACATTGTCAGGCACAGGTATGCGGCGTACCAGACCTTGGTAATGCAGGATCTCCTCGGCGGAAAGCACGGGTTCAACGATAGGCTGGGCATCGCTGGTGGTGGCCCGCACCACTGCCACCTCTTCTTCGTATGTGGGATAATCCACCCAAATGTTGAACATGAAGCGGTCCAATTGCGCTTCGGGCAGCGGGTAGGTCCCCTCCTGCTCGATCGGGTTCTGTGTGGCCAGCACGAAGAAGGGATCGGGAAGTCGGTGGGTCTGTCCCGCAGCCGTCACGGACTTCTCCTGCATGGCCTCGAGCAGTGCGGCCTGCGTCTTGGGCGGCGTGCGGTTGATCTCATCGGCCAGGATGATGTTCGCGAAAACAGGGCCTTTCACAAAGCGGAACTTCCGGTCCTGGTCCAAGATCTCCGATCCGATGATATCGCTCGGCATGAGGTCGGGCGTGAACTGGATACGGTTGAAGGTGAGGCCCAGCGCACGTGAAACCGTGTTCACGAGCAGGGTCTTGGCCAGGCCCGGAACACCCACCAGGAGACAGTGCCCCCTGCTGAAGATCCCCAGCAGCACTTGGTCCACCACGGCATCCTGGCCGATGATGACCTTGTTCACTTCCCGCTTCAGCCGCTGGTAATGCTGGCCGAACTGCTCTACCGATCGTACGTCACTGGTGGGGGTGGTCATGGTCTTTCGAATTAGTCCCTTGTTCACTTCAGCGACCCTTTCGGATCACTCTTTGACGGTGGTTTGCACCCATTGGTGCAGGAAGGGGCAAGCGGCGTGATCAGGGGCGATGCGCACATAGGTGGCGTTCAAACGGTCCTCCACCCATCGGTCGATGGCCTTGGAGCGGAGCTGACCTTCGGTGGCCTGTTGCATGAGACGATAATCGTCCTTCAGATTCGCCCGGTGGGGCTCCGTACGCACCAGTAACTGCAGCAGGCGATAGGCCTTGGAAGCATCCGGCATGACGATGAGCTGCGGGTCGCTCACGGCACCGGCCTGAAGCTTGTCCAACACGAAGAAGGTCTGCTGGTCCAGTGCGCTCATATCCCACCGGGGGCTGTTGCTCGAGGGTTCGATTATGACACCGTTCATCCCACGGCTTTCCTCGTCGTCCGAATGGTCCGCTGCTGCTTGGGCGAAGGTCATGTGGCCTTCCCGGATGGAACGCGTCAAACTGTCCAACAATTCGCGGGAACGCTGCAGATCGATGCTCCCCACCTGGGGTCGCATCAGGACGTGCCGGGCGTTGTACTGCTCGCCGCGCCGTTCGATCAATTGCATGAAGTGCCAGCCATACTGGGTCTCGAACACCTGGGAGACCTCGCCCTCCTTGAGGCTCATGGCCACCGCATCGAATTCGGGTACCATCACCCCTGCCGGTACTAGGCCCAGCGCACCACACTCCTTGGCAGATCCCGGGTCCTCGGAATACAGGATGGCCACGGTGCAGAAATCCTTGGTCCCGGCAACGACCTGCTCCCGGTACTCCTCGATCTTTCGGCGCACCCGACGCACCTCCTCCTCGTTGGGTTTGGGGATCTTCAAGACCTGAGCATACTCCACCTCTGCATTGATGAGCGGCACGCTGTCCTTGGGGATCTGGTCGAAGAAGCGCTGCACATCCCGCGGGGTAACCCTGATCTCGCCGGTCACCTTCTGCTGCATGGTCTGCACCAGCAGCTGATCATGGACCTGCGGACGGAAGTCATCCTTGATCTCGGCGACGCTCTTGCCATAGAAGGCCTCGAGTTTCTCATCACCACCCAGCTGCTGCGAGAAATAACGGATCCGTCTGTCGAGTTCGGCGTTCACTTGCGCCTCCTCCACGATGACACTGTCCAAACGACCCTGTTCCACGAGCAGCTTCTCATAGAGCAGGTCTTCCAACTCTCCGCAAACCATGACCGCATCAGCAGGCCTGCCGCCTTGGGAAGCCTGCTCCACGCGGCCCATCAGGTCCGAATGCAGAATGGCTTCGCGGCCCACCACCGCCACCACCCGATCGATGAGCAGGCCCGCGGGCTGGCAGGCCACGATCATGGGCAACAGCCCTGCGGCCAGTGCCGGACCGAGCCTAAAGAACCTCGATATCCTTGCGGTCAAGTGCTTCACGGTAAAGGTCTTGGCGCATGCGCTCAAGGAGCTGCAATTTGCGCTGATTCAACAAAATGGACCGGATATCGCGTTCCACAAGGTCCAAAGGTGATGCACTGTTCCGGCCACGCAACTCCAACACGTCCAAAAAGAACATCAGGTCGCCCTCCTTGAGCACAAAGCGCTGACCGCTTTGCAGGGGGACATCCTCGGCGGCCTGACCCACGGGCAGTTCAGTCCGCAATTCGGACCAGGTGGTCCATGTGGAGCTGCGATCAACGATGGTATGGCCCCGCTGGGCGAGCCAGAGCTCCACTTCACGCATATCCTCCGGTTTGCCGCTCAGGAACGCCTCCTCCAACCTGCGTCGGGTGCGTTTGTCACCCTCTGTGATCTTGAACCATCGCGCCCGCAGGATATTGTCCCGGAGTTCGAAGTTCACCTTGTTATCGTCATAGTACCGCGCCAATTCCTCCGCACCGACCGCCGTATCCAATTTCTGGTTCACCAGTTCCTGCTCATAGGCGAAGATCAAGAGGGAGTTGCGGTATTCCCTGAGCTTGACCTCAAAATCCTTGTCCTCCACGGCAATGTTCTGTTCGGCCTTGTTCAACACCACCTGCTGGTTCAGCCAGTTGGTGATGAACGCTGTGGCCATGGCAGCACTGTCCGCACCCGTCACTTCCAACGGGATCACCTGGCGCATGTCGCTCCAATAGAGCTTCTGATCAAAGGCCCTGGCCACGACAGGGTCGCCGCCATCTTCACCAGGGGTGCAGGCCATGAGCAACAAGGGCACCATTGCAACCTTGGACCAAGGTCGCTCCAGGAGCCCTGTGCGCTGGTGGTTCACTTGATGGAATACAGCACGTCCTTATTCACCGAAACGGGATACTTCGCGCGCAGCTCTGCGATCCACTCCTTCTCCAGGCTATCCTGATAAGCCGCCGTGATCAGGCCTCTGGCCTCCTCCAGTGCCTTGGGGGTCGGCTCCATGATCTTCTTCACGTCGGCCACCGCCACCTGACCATTCACCGCCATATCCTTGCTCAGACCGGTCTTGGTCAATTCAGCCAGGAAAGGCTTCTGCTCCGCCGTGAAATAGTTCGAATCGATGGTGATCGCCAGGGGATCGACCTTGTTCAGGGCCTCGGTGAGCTCTGCACCACGTTTGCCCTTCTTCAGGAGGGCCCTGAGCTGTGAAGAGACCTTCGCATTGGCGCACAGGTAGAGGTCCGCATCATAGCGTGTGGGCCACATGTACTCCGTACGATGCGCTTCGTGGAAGGCCTGCAGCCCCACGGAGTCACGCACGGCGCGTCCCCACACCTTTTGGTCCGTCAGTTCAAAGAGCAGGATACCATCACGGTATTCCTTCATGAGCATGCGGAACTCTGGGTATTTGGACTCCAAGCGCGAATCCTCGTAGGCCAGGATGCGTTCATCGGCGTACTCGGCCATGCGCATCTCCACGTACTCCTGAAGATCGAAGGCACGCTCGCGACGTTGCGCGGATTCCAACCGGTCCAACAGATCGGTCTGGGTGACGGTGACATCGGCGAAGGTGAACACCGGCTTGGTGAGCTTCGCCGCCTTTTTGCGATCATAGGTCCACCCTTCAGCCACTTCGCGCACCAGCACCGTATCGCTCATCGTCTGGGTCATCTCCTCATACTGCCGGCTGCGCAGGGCGATCATGCGTCCACCGCTGATGGCCCCCACAAGCTCGCGACGGTATGAGAGCTTGCCGCGCTGGAAGGGACCTTCCACGAAGTCCTTCCGGAGGATGGTGTCGTTCACCGCGGTACCCTTGCGGAAGACGTTGGTATCGAGCAGGGCCTGCACGGCCTTCAGGTTCTTGGGGTAGGCCATGTAGCCATACTCGGTCCTCAAGCGGTCCAGGAAGGCCTTCTTGGTGATCTCCGAACGGCTGTCGCGGGAGATCTTGGTCTTCAGCTCGGACTTCGCCGCATCGAAGGTGGCCGGTGGGGTGTGCTCGAGACGCTTGATGATATGCCAGCCGAAACGGGAACGTACGGGAGCACTCACCTCGCCATCCGCCTTCAGGGCAAATGCGGCGTCCTCGAACTCCTCGATCATCTTGCCCGTGCTGAACTGTGGAAGCTCGCCGCCCTTGGTGTTCGAGCTTTCATCCTCGCTGTACTTCAGTGCGGCATCGGCAAAGGTCATGCGGCCGTCTGCGATCTGGGCATGGATCTCCCGAACGCGTTTCTCCACCTCGGCCATCTTCTCCGGACTGTCCTGATCGGTGCTGCGCAGCATGATGTGGGCCGCCTTCATCTGGCCACGGGCCGGACGCCTGTCCACGGTCTTGATGATGTGGTAACCAAACCGCGTGCGCACGGGCTTGCTGACCTGCCCGACGGGTGTGGCGAACGCAGCGCTTTCGAAGGGATAGACCATCTGCATGGCGCTGAAATAGCCCAGATCGCCACCGTTCTTGACCGCGCTGGGGTCATCGGAGCCCCCTTTCTCCTTGGCCACACCGGCGAAGTCGGCGCCGTTGATGATGCGATCTCGCATGGCGCTGATCTTCTTCCAGGCCACCAGGGTATCCTCCGGGGAGGCCTCCGGCGCCACCTGCACCAGGATGTGCGATGCCCGCACCTCCTCGAGGGAACGGTCGTAGGCCTCGCGCAACAGGGCATCGTTCAACTCCCGATCGATGAGGTAGGGACGGGCGAGCTGCTTGCGGTAACCATCGAGCTCCGCGCGGAACTTGCCCACCGTATCCATGCCCAAGGCTTCAGCCGCACGCACCTTCAACTTGTAGTTGGTGAACAGCTCCAGGTACTCATCCAGAGCCT
This sequence comes from Flavobacteriales bacterium, assembly GCA_041749915.1. Classification (GTDB taxonomy): domain Bacteria; phylum Bacteroidota; class Bacteroidia; order Flavobacteriales_F; family PHOS-HE28; genus PHOS-HE28. The sequence goes on along the minus strand of JBGTAJ010000205.1, from coordinate 22,733 downwards.
CCTTGGTCACCACGGCCTCCTTGTTGTTCTTCTTGTAGATGGCCTCGAACTCGGAACGGGGCACGGCCACGCCGTCCACGGTCATCAGAACAGGATCACTGGCAGCGGTCTGTGCAGCAGCAGTTCCGCACAGGAGGGCGATGGCGCCCATGATCATGTACTTCTTCATCTCCATTACGCTAAGCATGAGGTCGTTTGAGGGGTGGCAAATGTAACCGATCACCGGCAGCGCGCAGCACGCGTCCAGCCGTTAAAATGATCAAGATCGGCGGCCGTTCAGGCGGTTACCTTTGGTGGGTCCGTGGGCCTTTCCCACGCCATCGAGACCACCGCAGCCCATGGGTGCGACCAAGCACGGCTATCTGATCACCGCCTACAAGGACCTGGCCGCGCTGGAGGAACTGGTGGATGAACTGGGAGCGGATGCCGTGATCTATGTGCACCTGGACAGACGGTCACCCTTTCCCGCAGCGGACCTGCAGCACCTGAGTTCGCGACGGGAGGTCCGATACCTGAGCCGTCGTTACAGCGTACGCTGGGGCAGCCGCGCCCACCTGCTCGCCATGATCGACCTGGCCCGGAAGGCCGTGGACGACGGCTTGGCGGACCGCCTGCACCTGATCAGTGGCAGCGACCGACCGGTGTGGTCAGCCGGACGAATGAAGACCTTCTTCGATGCCGACCCGCAAGCGGAATACCTGCTCCATTTCCCGCTTCCGACCACGTTCTGGAAGGATGGCGGACTGGACCGGCTGAGCTACTACCACCCCTTGGACCTGTTGGACCTGCGCCGGCCGAGGCATCGACGCCTGCGCGACCTGCTGCTGGTTGCCCAACGCAAGGCCGGTATCCGGCGCCCGTTGAAGGGCCTTCCTCTCCTGTTCGGCGGTTCCTCGTGGTGGAGCCTCACCACGGCCTGTGTGGCCGAAGTGCTGCGTTATTCCGATGCCCATCCGGAGTTCCTCCGGCGCCTGTGGATGACCCACGTGCCCGAAGAGGTGTTCTTCCCCACCCTGGTGATGGCATCCCCCTTCGCACAGCACGTGGTGAACGACCACCTGCGCTACATGGACTGGACCCCACGCAACGGGAACAATCCGGCCGTGCTGGACCTGGGCGATGCCGAACGCATCGAACGCTCGGGCAAACTGTTCGCGCGGAAGCTGGACCACCCGGTCTCGACTACGCTCATGGCGCACCTGTCCGACAGGCGCAAGGGGCCGGACCCGATGAACTGATGCCGCTTAAAGGTGGCTGTAGTTCGGAGCCTCGCGGGTGATGTAGACGTCGTGCGGGTGGCTCTCCTTCATGCCCGCCATGGTGATGCGGATGAAGCGTGCGCGTTCCAGCGATCGGATGTCCGGCGTACCGCAGTAGCCCATGCCGGCACGAAGGCCGCCCACGAGCTGGTGCATCACTTCGGCCAACTTCCCCTTGTACGGCACCCGGCCGCTGATCCCCTCGGGCACCAGCTTCTTGATGTCGTCCTCCATGTCCTGGAAGTAGCGGTCCTTGCTGCCCTGCTGCATGGCCTCGATACTGCCCATGCCCCGGTAGGTCTTGAAACGGCGACCCTCGTAGATGATGGTCTCTCCGGGGCTCTCCTCGACCCCTGCGAACATGCTGCCCACCATGACGGTGCCCGCACCTGCGGCCAGCGCCTTCACGATGTCACCGGTATAGCGGATACCGCCGTCGGCGATGATCGGCACGCCGGTGCCCGCGATGGCTGCGGCACAATCCATCACGGCGGTCAACTGGGGAACACCCACACCGGCGATGACGCGGGTGGTGCAGATGCTTCCGGGACCAATGCCCACCTTCACGGCATCGGCACCCGCTTCCACCAGGGCCAAGGCAGCTTCTGCTGAAGCGATGTTGCCGACGATCACATCGACATCAGGTACTTCCGCCTTCACGGCGCGCAGCATCTCCAGTACGCCGCGGCTGTGGCCGTGGGCCGTGTCGATCACCAGGGCATCCACCCCGGCATCGCGCAGGGCCCGAGCCCGGTCCAGCGAATCACCGGTGACCCCGATCGCGGCGGCCACCCGCAGGCGACCGAAATTGTCCTTGCAGGCGTTGGGGCGTTGCTTCAGCTTGATGATGTCCTTGTAGGTGATGAGGCCCACCAGGGTGCCCTTGGCGTTCACCACGGGCAGCTTCTCGATCTTGTATTCCTGCAGGATATCCTCGGCCTGGGCCATGGACGTATCCGGCTTGGCGGTGATGATGTCGGTCTTCGTCATCACCTCGGCCACGGGACGGGACATCCGCTTCTCGAAGCGCAGGTCGCGGTTGGTGACGATGCCCACCAATCGGTCCTGTTCATCCACCACCGGAATGCCACCGATGCGGTTCTCCGCCATCAGCTTCAGGGCATCGCCCACCAGGGCATTCTCAAGCAGTTTCACCGGATCGAGGATCATCCCGCTCTCGGAGCGCTTCACGCGTCGCACTTCCGCGGCCTGCTCGGCGATCGTCTGGTTCTTGTGGATGACGCCGATACCGCCCTGCTGGGCGATGGAGATGGCCAGTTCGGCACCGGTCACGGTGTCCATGGCGGCCGAGACGATCGGCACGTTCAGGACGATGTTGCGGGTGAACTTGGACCGGATATCGACGTCCCTGGGAAGTACTTCGCTGTAGGCGGGGACCAGCAGGACATCGTCATAGGTGAGCCCTTCTCCCACGAACTTGTCCATACCTGCGTGGCCGTTGGAGGGCTGGGGGGTGACCGTTACCGGTTCAACAGTCGTTGAGGATCGTTCCATGCACAAAAGTACACAACGGACCGTTCCGCGCTAATCCCCCGCAGTGAGCAGTGTCACCGTGCCGCGTTCCTCCCTCACCCGGCCATCGCCGGTACTGAAGGTGCAGTAATAGCCATACACGCCGATCGGCGCGATACTGCTCCCAACTATACCGTTCCATCCCGTCGCGGGATCGTTCGAGGTCCAGATGACCTGTCCCCATCGGTTGATGATGGACAGTTCATAGTCGCTGATGTCCACGAAGGACAGGACCGGGATGAACACCGGGTTGGCTCCGCCAACGATGAAGGCGTTCGGGATGTAAACAAGGTCCTGCTGAACGGCACAGGCCACATTGCTGAGCGAACTGGCATTGATCCCGACCGGCGACCCCACCTCCTGGGCCTCCACGTAATAACAAAAGCGACCGGTGGTGGCGGTATAGGGACTGACATCATCCACATAGGACCACGTGGGTTCGGCGACCACGGCCAGCGGCTCGAAGGGCCCTTCGGCGATGCTCCGATAGATCGTATAAGCGCCCACCGCTCCGGCCCATTCGGCATAGCCGTTCCAACGCAGGGTGTTCACGCCGTACAGGTCGGGCACCGCGCTCAGCAGCATGTTCCCGGCAATGTTGCTGGTGGTCGCTTCCACCCCACAACTGTCCAGGACCGCCACACGGTACAAATAGCCCACGGCGGAGGGATCGACCTCCGTATCCACCCAGGTGATCAGCGGTCCGGCCGTTCCCGGGAAGGTGATCATCGCTTCATAAGGCGCACCGTTGTCCGAGCGTTCGATGAGGTAGCTGCCTGCCTGGGAAGTGACGTCCACACTATCGATCAGGGTGATCTGGCCAGGCCCGGTGACAGAGACCGAACGGATGTAATTGTCACCCGGAATGGGCGGATAGTCCGTTCGGAGACAGACCTTGTTGGACAACGAGGTGTTGCTGCCCCCTTCCTGGATGGACTTCACCACATAACAGTAGTTGCGGAACGGGACCACATCCTGGACGTGCGTGAACTGCTCTCCCGGCACGTTGGCCAGGAGGTTCCACGGTCCACCATCCACCTGCACGAACACGCGGTAGGTACCCACCTCCCATCCACCGTAGGGAGTCCATTGCAGGGTCATCCGGGCAGCGCAGCGGTCATAGCTCGTGGTCACGTGGACCGTGGTATGGGCGGGCCCGGTGGCGCTGGTGTTCGGGCTTGGCGGGTCCCCCACCTGGCAGGTGTCGAAGGCAGCCACGGTGAACGATTCCGGGCCCTGACCGGCCAGGCTGGACGGCCAGGTGTAAGCGGTGTTGTTCTGTCCGAAGATCGTATCAATGATCACTCCTCCGCCCGGAGTGTTCCACACCACGATGTACCCGTCAGTGTCCGCTTCCGGGCTGGGTTGCCAAGTGATGCCGGACAGTCCGTTCGTGGTATCGACCGTGGCCGCCACCAGCACTGGAATGGTCGGGGGGGTCACATCCGCGAACACATCACCCACCAGGTTGCTGAACGAGACACAGCCTAATTGGTCCGCAAGCCCGATCCGGAAGGAGAGGGAATCCTCGCAGATCGATATGATGTGCGTGTAGTTCAACTGACCGAGCGGCGTGGTGCCGATCTGCGACCACGTGCCGATCGGATATTCCATCCAGATGGTGAACGGGCCGGGTACCGTGGTGGCCACCATCGGAACCTGCCAACTCAGCACTGCCCCTCCTGCCGGTACGCTCTGGGCCAGGTCCAGGAACAAGGTCGAAATGGTGTCGCTCGGTGCCGACTCCTCCACAGGTGGAACATCGGACACCGTGGTCATGTAATAGTAGCGTGGCGCGGTCTGAGCAGCGGCACCGAGGTCCGGAACCGTGGTCTGGCCATAGACCGCCACCGTGCTGGGCAGTTGAACGAACGGCCCAAGGGGAGAATCCGACCGGTAGATGCGATACTCTTGAAAAAGCCCATCGGGATCTGTGGGCGGCATCCAGGTCAAGGTTACGTCACCGGAGATGTTCACAGAGGCGCAACGCAACGCTGGCGGCCCCGGTGGCTGGGCCATCGCCACGAAACCAACGCCCAGGGTCACCAGCAGACCGAAGGACCGCAGCATCGACACCACCGTCATACGAAGGGAACGCAAAGCAGGCAGCGGTTGTTGCCGGACACATCCTTCGCTCATGGTGCAAAGGTCGGCAAGGAGGCCATAGCATCCTTGGCATCCCGATATTCCTGCATCATGCGTTCCACGATCGCCGCCGCCGGCAGGATGTCCGTGATCCGGCCACTGACCTGGCCGATCTCCAGTTCGCCTTCCTCCATGTCACCTTCGAACATACCGCGTTTCGCCCGACCGCGGCCCAGCAATGTCTTGAGCTCCTCCACCGTGGCACCCCGCTGATAGGCTTCCTGGACCTGGGCATGGAAGGCGTTGCGGATCAGGCGGACCGGAGCCAGCTCCTTCAGGGTCAGGGCGGTCTCGCCCTCCCGTGCCTGGGCGACCCGCTGCTTGAACGCAGGGTGTGCAGATGATTCCTCGGAACAAACGAAGCGGCTTCCCACCTGCACGCCATCAGCGCCCAGGGTCATGGCTGCGAGCATTGCCCGGCCATCGGCGATACCACCGGCGGCGAGCAGGGGAACCGATACGGCATCCCGCACCATGGGGATCAGCACCAAGGTCGTCGTCTCCTCGCGACCATTGTGCCCTCCCGCCTCGAAGCCTTCGGCCACCAAGGCATCCACGCCGGCATCCACTGCCTTTTGCGCAAATCGCACGCTGCTCACGACGTGCACCACGGTGACCCCCGCATCCTTCAGGCGGCCGGTCCAGGCGCGGGGGTCACCGGCCGAGGTGAATACCACCGGCACCTTCTCCTCCAGAATGGTGGCCATGTGCTCCTCGATATTGGGATACAGCAAGGGCACATTCACTGCAAAGGGCATCGTGGTGGCCGCTTTGCACTTCCGCACCTGCTCTTTCAGCACCCCGGGGTACATCGAGCCCGACCCGATGACCCCCAGGCCTCCGGAATTGCTCACGGCGGAGGCCAGTCTCCAGCCCGAGCACCAGATCATTCCTGCCTGTACCAAGGGATAGCGGATACCAAAAAGGGCGGTGATCGGGTTGGCCGTGGGCATGGCGCAAAGCTATTGGCGGAAGCATTGCTGGCAGCGCCACGGACCGATACCAACAGCTTGTTGATATCCAAGCAGTTGGAACATGCGTAATAAGCCCCGGAACTTTGTTAAGTTTGCCCGGAAGTACCAGAATCCAGCTGTCCGCCCATGCAACGTAGTACTCTACTCCTATCCTTCCTGATCGGCCTGTTCATGGTCACCACCAAGGTGGACGCCCAGTACGCGTGGGACTTCGGCATGCACCTGGGCGGCGCCAACTACCTGGGTGAGATGGGTGGCAAGGACCAGCCCCGCCGGGATTTCGTGTGGGACATGAAGCTCGGGCAGACGCGCTGGGCCGTGGGTGGCTTTGCACGTCGCAAGATCAACCGCCTCATCTCGCTGAACACCGGCTTGATGTACATGCGCATCCAAGGCGCAGATGCATTGTCCACCTACCGCCCTCGTGTGGGCCGGAACCTGAACTTCAGGAACGACCTTTTCGAGTGGTACCTCCGTTCGGAGTTCACCATTTTCCAGGACAATGACCTCGGTGGCCGTGGCCGGTATAAGACCGACTTCCGCCTCTTCGGTTACGTGGGCCTCGGTGTGTATTATCATGCTCCGCAGGGTCAATTGAACCGCGAAGGGGATTTCTATGACCTGCGTCCACTGACCACTGAACTGGTGGATTATTCCAACTTCGGGATGAGCGTCCCCGCCGGTATCGGATTCCACTTCACCAAGAAGCGCCGTCACCGTTTCGGGTGGGACATGGGCTGGCGCACCACGTTCTCCGACTATCTGGACGACGCGAGCACCACCTACAAGAACCCCGAACTGCTCCCCGGTGGTCCGGGTGGCATCGCCGATCAGCTGGCGGATCAGAGCGGTTTTGCCTACGCACTGGACCCCACGCTGCCCGATCCGAACAACTACGGGTACTACACCTCTGAAGGCACATCGCCGGACAAGGAGAACATCCGTGGCGACCCCACGCACAACGACAGTTACCTGACCATGACCTTTACGTACAGCTACGTACTGCGCGGTCAGTCCAACTTCTACCGCCAGCGGTACAACTGGATCCGCGGAACGAAGCGCGTGGGCCGCAAGTCCAGGGCGAAGTTCTGACCCGTCGGCACGATCATTCACGAAGAAGGGTGGCCGCTGGCCACCCTTCTTCGTTCGCACCTGTAGCGTGAGGTCAGGACTCCATCCCGTTCTTCTCCAGCCAGTCCTCCAGCACCACCAGCGACCATACCCGCGACCAGTTGACGCGCGGATCGCCTGCTAGGAAACGCGACCATAGGGTGGCAATGGCGCCCTTGCGGAACCAGGGCCGTGCGTCGGCCTGCAGGATCCGGGCAGCGCACCATTCGCGCAGTTCATTGCGCATCCAAAGTTCCCAGGGCAGGGTAAAGCCCATCTTGGGTCGGTCGACGATCTCGCGTGGGAGGAGGTCACCGAGCGAATCCACCAGCAACTTCTTCGGCGAGTGGGGCATTTTGTGCCGGTCACCGATCCCCAGAGCGAACTCCACCAGCTCATGGTCCAGGAAGGGTACCCTGACCTCGAGGGCATGGGCCATGCTCATCTGGTCGGTGTCCCGCAACAGGACGCTTTGCAGGTAGGTGGACAATTCGCCCAGTGACACCTGTGAGAGCAGTGGAAGTTCATGTCCCTTCCGCTCACGGATCAGCTGATGCATGATGGCCTTCACTGCGTTGAACGGCAAGGACCGGCGGCTCACCATGGCGAGGATCTCCCGGTCGGAGAAGGTCACACGCGAAACCGGGAACGTATCGTCCACCGAAAAGCTGGGTGCCCTCAGGAGCTCGCCCAGCTTATCGGAAGCAATGGAGGGCCGGACCCGTGCAATGAGCGATGCGGCCACGGACCGGGACCAGAGCGGGAACTGGGTCACCCACCGACGCTGCCACAGGTTCAGGGTGCGGTTGAACACGGGGTAGCCGGCGAAGAGCTCGTCGCCACCGAGGCCACTGAGGGCCATACTGATCCCTGCGGCACGGGTGACCTTGGAGACCACGTAGGTGTTGGGCCCATCGGCGCTGGGGTGGTCCATGGCTGCCAGGGCGGCGGGCAAGGTGTCCAGCATGTCCTCCGGTCTCAGGCGGATGGCGGTGTGTACTGTCCGGAAGCGGTCGGAGACGATACGGGCGTAGCGCTCCTCGGAGAACTCGGGTTCGTTGAACACCACCGAAAACGTGTGCACCGGCGAGGTGCTGGCCTGGGCCATGAGGCCCACGATGGCGCTTGAATCGATGCCACCGGAGAGGAAGGCGCCGAAGGGCACGTCGGCCACCAGGCGGCGTTCAACCGCCCGGGCGAGGCGCTCGCGTACCCCGCGTTGCACCTCCTCCAAGGAACGATGCTCCACCTGCCGATCGACCGCTGCGACCAGGTCATACCAGCAATGGACCTTGACCTCCTGATCGCTGACCCGCATGCAGTGCCCGGCCTCCAACATGCGCACGTCCCGCGCGATGGTCGCCGGGCCATGCACGGTCTGGTAGCGCAGGTGATCGATCACGGCATCGGCGTCCACCTTGCGGGAAACCAGGCCCGAGGCCAGCACCGACCGCAGCTCCGAAGCGAATACCAGTTGGCGGTCGCCGTGATGCACATAGAGCGGTTTGATGCCCATGCGGTCACGCGCCAGGAAGAGGTCCTCGCGCTCAGCGTCCCAGATAGCGAAAGCGAACATGCCCAGCAGACGGCCCAGACAGGCTTCGCCCCAGGTGGCATAGGCCGCCAGAAGTACTTCCGTGTCCGACCCGGTGCGGAAGGGCCAACCCCTCGCACCAAGTTCTGCGCGCAACTCACGGTAGTTGTAGATCTCGCCGTTGAACACCAAGGTGAAGCGTCCATCGGGCGATCGGAAGGGCTGGTCAGCAGCGTGGCTGAGGTCGATGATGCTGAGCCGGCGATGGCCGAGCGCCACCTGAGGAGCGCACCAAACACCTGCCGCATCAGGGCCCCGATGGGCCAGGGCATCGTTCATGCGGCCCACCACCGCCTCCGGCCGGTCCAGACCTTCCAGTCCGAATATGCCCGTGATGCCACACATCAGGAAGCGCTGCCCCAGGCCTTGAGGATCTTCTCCAGGCCCTGTCGCAAGGGCAACGGCTCGCGGCCCAGCAACTCCCGCATGCGGCTGATATCGGGCATCCGTCGCGTCATGTCGCCTTCCTCCAAGGGCGGAAGGTGGACGATCTGGCTGCTGCTGCCCGTAACATCGATGATCACCTCCGCCAGTTCCTTGATGGTGATCTCCGCATCGGAGCCGATGTTCACCACATCGTTCAACACCTCACCGCGACGGTAGGCATTGAGGCAGGCTTCGGTATTGTCATCGATGTAGCAGAAGGTGCGGGTCTGCAGACCATCGCCGAAGAGCGTGATGTCCTCGTTCGCGAGCGCCGCCCGGATGAACTTGGAGACCACGAAATCCCTGCTCTGATGGGGGCCGTAGGTATTGAAGAAGCGGAAGATCGTGTAGTCCAGGCCGTACTCCTTCTGGTAGCTGCGCAGGAATGCCTCCCCGATGTTCTTCACGATGGCGTACGGCAGCTTGCTGTTCAGAGGCGTGGTGCGCTCGTTCTGCGGGATCTCTACCGGCTCTCCGTACACCTCGCTGCTGCTGCTGAACATCACACGTTGCACGCCGGTGTTCTTCGAAAGGTCCAGCACGTTGCGGATGCCATCGATGTCGCGAAGCACCATCACCGGGTTGTCGGTGGTCCGCTTCACCCCCACCACGGCCGCGTAGTGGAACACGTGATCGAAGCGATGGGAGTAGAACACGCCGCTGATGTCCTCGAAACGGTTGACGTCACATTTGATGAACTTCAGGCGGGGCCCGTCGCTCGGCGGCAACTTGGAGACATCGCCGGTCAGCAGGTTGTCCACCACCACCACTTCATTGTCCTTGTGTGCGGCCAACTTGGCGGCTACGTCGCTGGCAATAAAACCGGCGCCGCCGGTGATGAGGATTCGGGCCATGTGTGGAAGCTTGGAGCGGTGGCCAAAGCTAACATTGCGTCACCACCAGCGTCGAAGGAGAGTGCGCAGGAGCAGTAACAGGACCAACATCGCACCGGCGCCCCAGGCGAAGGCCCGGTGGGTGACCACCGAAGTGACCAGGTAGGGCAGCAGGCGCCAATTGAATCTTGCGCCACCCTGCGCGCGTTGCTCCTTCCACCAGGCAGCCGTGTGCCGATCCACAGGAGCGGTGGCTTGGCCCGTGAGCGAGACGAGTGACCAGGTGATCGATGCCGGCCCCACATCGGCCACCAGCACCGCATCACGCAGTTCGTCGCGGATGGCGGACTGGATGTAGGTGACATTCTTCTCATGCGGCTGGAAGAACACGCTTGCCGGGGCGCCTCCGGCCATGCTGCCGCTGGCCCACACCACAGCGGAGCCTTGCGCCATGCGCCGTACCAGGGGCCACACATCACGCTCGTAATTGCAGCCGGTGAGGGAGCGCGTGTTACCCCTGAACAGCGGACCGTAGGTGGGATCGGCCTCCGCCCACACGGGACGGTGGGTGATGATGAACACGCGACCCAGAACGCTTGCCTCGGAATCCTTCGCCGCCTGCTCCAAGGCCTCCAGTTGGTCACCTACGATGTCGCTGTTATCACGCTCGGTGTCCAACAGGATGATCCGGTCACGGCCCATCTGCAGTACGAAAGGGAAGGGCACATCACCAAAGGCGCTGCCTTCGCGGTCGTGGTTGCCCGGGGCATTGTACAGCGGCACTTCCAGGCGTTGGAACAAAGACTCGGCAAATCGGGCACTGTCGCGGTCCGGGTTCAGGAACAGGTCACCGGTGCTCAGCAGGGCATTGGCGCGCAGGCCGTTGATCCGGTCCACCTGGGCCAACAGGGTGGCGGCCGGATATCCACTGGCATTGCTGCTGGCCCCGTGGAAATGGCCGCTGATGATCAGGCGGTAGTTGCCTGCACTGTCCGGTGGCACCAGTGGAAGACCATTGTAGGGTGAGGTTTGTGCCGAAGCGGACACCGTAACGCACAAAGCCACCACCAGCGCATGGGCAATGGACCTGAGCCGATCAACGCCCTTGGGACCTCGAAGGCCTGTCACCGACCGAAGGCATCGAAAGATCGGGGGCTGAGCAATCTGTTCGCCCCTGCTCTCTCCTTGTGTCCCCAAGCCCATTGAACTCCTCATCGTCGTGCAAAATAACCGTAGGCTGTTCATGCGGGTCGGAGCTCAGCGGGTCGATGGGCTTCTTCCACCGCCGGTTCCTGTTCCACATAGTGTTCCCAGCCTGCGATCTCATCCTCCGAAACCACGGTCATGATCATCAGCAGCACGATGGTGTAGGGGTTCAAGGACCCCATCAGCCAGGACTCGTACATGATGGAGAAGAGCACCGAGAACATCACCGCCAGGCTGATGGGCGCGATCTTGCTGGCCTTGACGAACATCAGGAAGAAGCTGCGCAGGTAGATCACCAGGCCCACCACCCCCACGTTGAGCCACATGGACAGGTAGGAATTATGCACACCGCCCTGGTGTCCCATGCGCTCCAGGTACAGGCGCCATTTCCGCATGATCCGTTCATCGTTGGCGAAACCACCGCCGAACACGAAATAGTCCTGGATCTGGATCCAGGTGAACTCCCATGCGAAGTAGCGACCACTGCCATCGCGCAACGTCTCCAAACGGAAGAACTTCTCCATGCCCAGGGCGATCACGATGGATTCCAGGTTCGCGGAGACCACCTCACTGACCGTGAACAGGCCGATGAGACCGATGAAGCCCAGGAAGGGAGAGGCCGAGAAGAAGCGATGGAAGGTGAGGAAGATGATGGTGGAGGCCAGTGACGCCCGGGACCCCGAAGCGAAAAGGAAGTAGGCCAGGATGCCGTAGATCACCAGCTTCTCCCGCCAGTTGAAAAGGTCCTTCTTGATGCTCATCACCACCGTGGCGAACACGATGACCAGGTAGCAGTAGATGGCCATGCCGTTGGGGTTCCCGAAGAGCCCCCGGAAACGCCCCCCCACATAGGCGAAGAACTCCCCATAGTAGTGGATGCCCAGCCCGGCCACCAGGATGGCGCACATGAAGAAGACCAGGTTACGGAAGAAGGGCCAACCCTGCAGCCGGAAGTTGTACAGGATGTAGTTCGGCACCACCAGGTACATCAGGGCGTAGGAAACGGTCTTCTGCAAGGCGGTCACCAGGTTGTTGGAGAACACCAAGGGGAACAGGCTGTAGAGGAAGAAGGGCAGGAAGATGTTGAACACCCGGGAGAAGGGCACGAAGCGGTAGCGCTCCAGCATGAAGATCATCGCCAGTGCCACGATGTAGGCGTTCTTGGCGTTCTTGACCACCATCATCCGGGTGAAAAAGGGTGTCATGTCCGACAGCACCAGAATGATGAGGAAGCCGAAGATCACATCCGCCCAAAGGCCTCTGGACTTCATGAGGAACACGGACAACGGAAGCAGCGCGAACAGCAGCGGACCCGCATAGGCGCCCACCACCACCCAGAGGATGACCAGGAGGAAGAACTGAAGCTCGTCGCGGAGGAAATTCAACATGGATACGACGCGGTCATGGGCTACGCAGCTTGCCGAGCTGTTCACGGCAGGCCTGTTCACGCCCGGCTGCAAAGGTGCGCATCACATTCACCTCCCGCAGCCACGCATCCCGGTCCAGTGGTTTCCGCCAACGGGCCGTGTGCCGGTCCATCTCGGGCGTCATCAGTGCCACCAACGAATCCAGTTGCTGGGTGCACCGTTCAGCGGACAGTGGACCATCCAGCAAGGCCTCGGCCTTCTCCACGAAACGGGCCTTCAGCACCGGAGACCGCATCAATGCCATGAAGAGTGAAGCGATCGGCGCATTGTCCAGCTTCACCTGGGCGAACAGTTCCACCGTAACCGGTGCATTGGCACCGAAGCTCAGGTCCGAATCGCCCATGATGAAACGCCATCGCCCATCCAACGGTGCCTGTCCGGTGGGCTCACCGATGTAGCGCCAGTACTTCACATTCTGCCGAGGCCAATCCATGTTGCCCAGGATCATCTGCGAGGCCATGTAGGTGAGGAAGCCGTCCACGTCCAGGCGCGCCTCCACGGTATCCAGCCAGGCGGCGGACCTTCCATCCCAGCGCTGCGAACCCTTCACCAACCACAGGAAGTCGCGCACATCACTGCTGTCCGCGTAGTAGGGAAAGGCGCGATCCTCCAGCAGAGCGATATCCTTCCTGGAGATGCCATGCCTGCGCGCCAGTTCCTTCTCATCCATGCGCTGCCGCAGGTGGTGCACGCCCCAGTAAGCCCCGTTCAGGTAGGTCACACAGGTCAGCGAACGGGAGGTCTCGAAGGGCAGCTCACGGCACAAGCCATGCTGGTAGGCATCGCGCAGCATGGCCTTCACCTGGTCGTTGCCTGCGGCCCGCAGCACCAAGGCTTGGGTGCCCTCTCCATCACCATCCGGGAATATGCCTTGCTCCAAGGGTTCACGCAGGAGCACACGCAGCGCATGCTGTGGGAAACCCCGGGTCATCTGTCCGTTGATCCGCAGGTCCACCGATGCCTGTAGGATCTCCCGGCCTTTGGCATCCATGAGCTCCATGGTGCCAGGGCGCTGCCACTCCTTGCCCCTGCCGTGAAAATTCCCGGGATACTTCCACCAGCGCGGGTCGTTGGCGTGGTAGTCGATGACCTTGGTATCGGCCGTGAAGATCCCGTGACCGACCACCATGAGACCGATATCGGGATCGAAGAAAGCAGCGTCCGAAGCCGTCAGGGAAAGAACCGGCAGTGCGCCATGGTCCGCGAGGAGGTAGGTGTGCTGCACGGGGAGGCTCACGCGACCATCAGGCAACCGCTCCGTCACCTGCATCACCAAGGCCGCCGGCAGTCCGGGGAGTGGATGCCGCCACTGCAGCGCGGTGGGCGTCGCCAGCCGGCGTGCCGCAGCACGGAGGTCGGGCACTGCTTCCAGTACGGACTGTTCGCCCACCCATCGGCCCGCCCCATCGGTCGGGTCGCTGACATATAGGGCGCCGCCCTGCGCCGATCGCATCCGTATCGTTCCTCCCTTTGGCATGATCCCACGTGCCGGTTCGACCACGGGCCTGACCTGGGTCTTGCGGTCCACCACAGGAGCACTTGGTGACCTGAGCAGGGCACCCAGTGCCACGGACAGGACCAGCACCAGGCCCACCCACCAGAGCGCTCGACCATCAGGCGATCCGTTCCGCATCGTTCAGGAGGGGTCCTTCGCACCACCCTGCGCCCAGCGGGCCAACAACATATAGGGGATGACCAGCATGGCCGTGACCAGGGTGGCGCCGCTGCCACAGCCGAGGCCGATGGCCAGTGCACCGAAGAACAACGCATCGCTCCCATTCCCCTGGTTACGTGGGCGTGCCAGGATCACCAAGGCCAGCAGGCAGACCGCCACGGGCAACTGGCCCCGCACGAAGACCACCGCCAGCGCAGCGCCCGTGGACCACAGCACCAATTGCCGCGCACCGCTGCCTGTGCCGGCTCCTGCGACACGCGTCAGTACCATGGTCAACACGGCAGCCATCACCACCGCGAACACCACACCGGGGAGGTCGTAGAGCGAAAAATGACCCATATGGTCCACGATGAAGCCACTGATATCCATGCTGCCGGGTTTGCGGCCAAAGCTAGGGATAGCGCCATCACATCACCGGGTAGCCGCGCACTGGGCATATGATGCGATCGGGCCATGATGTACTTTTACGCTCATGTTCCGTGCAATCCTTACCTGTAGTGTCCTCTTCACGGGCCTGCTCGCCCTCGGACAGACCATGGACCTCCCGACCGGCTCACTCCACGTGGCGGAAGGGACTCGGCTACGCATCGACGGGCCTGTGGACTGGACCATTGGTGGCACTGCCCAGGTGGTCAACGATGGGCGCATCGAACTGCTCAACGGTGCGCAACTATCAGAAACGGCCGGCTCGCCCGTCACCGGCCTGGGTACCGAGCATGCTCACACCCTGCCCGGCGCAGCATTGGACGGGTCCAGCATCGCGGGTCTCGGTCTGGGGATCGGAACATCGACCATCACGGATTCCGTTCTGGTGACACGAGGCCACATGCCGGTCACGCTTCCCGCCGGTCCGCAGAGCGTAGCACGCTGGTTCGAGCTTCGTTCCTCCGGTGCTGCGCTGCCCGCCGCTACACTTGGGTTCCGCTATGATGCCACGGAGCTGAACGGCAACGACCCCGATCAATTGAAACTGCACGAAGCCTCTGACCTCGTCGGCCCTTGGACACAGCCCTCGACCAGCGTGTTGGAAGCACCCGACCTGATCACCACCACCGATGCGTCTCCGGGAGGCTTCTACACCGCTTTTGATGTGGACGTCAGCACGGCGCTATCCGAACCCTCCGTCAGCAACGGATACCAGATCTGGCCCACGGTGAGCAATGACCTTGTGTACGTGCGTGCCGTTGACGGTGTATCCATGCGCGACCTGGACCTGTTCGATGCCTTGGGAAGACCGGTCCTTCCGGGGCTTTCCGTCGCTGAACGCCACGCGGTGATCGACCTGAGCGGACTTACCAGCGGCACCTATGTGCTGCGTCTGGATGGTGGCCGCGCAACGCAAAAACTGATCAAGCCATGAGGCCGCTTCTCCTGCCGTTGGCGCTGTTGGCGAACATCCTGGCCCAGGCCCAGTGGGATGTTCCCACCCGGGTGGTCCTTGACGGGCCCAACGATGCCGACCGACAGATCACCGGCCTGGCCGACCCCTTGAGCGCGGATGCCGCCATCAGCGCAGAGGCCGTGCGCTCGGGCGCAGCAACCCGCACCATGACCACGGGCTCGGACATCCTGGTGGGCACGCTGACACCGGCACTGGATGAATACACCATCGGGTTGGTCGTGACCATCGTTCCTGAAACACCGAATGACAGTGCCGCCACCCTGAACCTCAACGGGCTGGGTGAACGTCCCTTGGTGCGCGCCAGTGGCGAAGTCCTGCAGCGGGCCGACCTATTTGCGGAGATCCCCGCACGGTTCATCTATGATGGCAGCCAGTTCCGTTTATTGGGCAATGCTTACCTCCCCTGCCCCGAGGGCTTCCACGTGGGTGGCCGTGAGTTCTGCATCGAGGATTCCTCTCGTGCATCCGTGTCGTTCTTCGAGGCGATCACCACCTGCGCCGCACAGGATGCCCGCTTGTGCACCTACAGCGAATGGGTGCGCGCCTGCGAGAATGAAGCCGGGTTCCTGGCCACCGTTGCGGACTTTGAATGGGTGGATGATGCGGCCAACACCACCAACGGCGCCAAGCGTGTGGGGAACGGTGGTGATGGCGTGGTGGGCACGGTGCCTGGTATCAATTGCAGGCATGGGGGCTGGTCCGTTCCCACTGCGGTAAACCGTTACCGCTGTTGCACCCATCGTTGATCGGCGGTACCGTGGACGAACACCTACCGGTCCATCACTTTCGGTCATTGCGTTATGCGTCGTGTGCGTTCGTCCTGGTGATGGTCGGGGCGACAAGCAATGCACAGGTAACGGTCGACAGGCCGATCATCCTCAACGGCACTTCGAACGAAGCTCGACAGGTGACAGGCCTTGCACCGGATACCGACCCCGGAGCAGCGCTGAACACATCCACGGAACGTTCGGGGCTGCACCGTTACTCCCTGCCCACCCCGAGCACCACCTGGTCCATCGATCTGGCCTCCCTGCCTGATGCTGTTGCGGGGACACAACTGAACCTCGTCGTACCTGATGGTGAGGATGCTGCGGTCCTCGTTTCGGTGAACGGTGCGGAGGCCCTGCCACTGGAATGGATGAGCGGCCTCCCCGTGCTCGGGTCCGAACTACAGGCCGGCGGCACCATCAGTGTGGTGCACAGTGGCACCAGCTACCAAATGCTCAGCGGAGCAAGCCGCCGCATCCGGAACTGTCCGGTGGACATGATCGCGGTGAACACCCAGTTCTGCGTGGACACGGCGGAGAGTGCCGCGACCGACTTCGTGCAAGCTTCCCTGGCGTGTGCGGCGCTGGGAAAGCGCATGTGCTCATGGGCCGAGCACCATGCCGCCTGTGCTGACCGGATCGTCTTGGGACTGAGCGCCATGAACGATGGTTGGGAGTGGACCAACAACACCTCCAACGAGGACAACTCGGTGCGGATGGTGGGCTACAGCACCTGCACCAACGCCGGCAACCGACTGATGACCGGGCCGGCAGCCGCCTACCACTGCTGTTACACGCGCTGAGGTCGACCAGCACTGCCCACCTCTTCAAACAGCGTCAGGAACCGTTCGGTCACCGCTTCCCAGGTGAAGCGCTCCATCACCTTCATGCGACCGTTCTCTCCCAGGTCGGCACGCTCCTGTGGGGTCAGGTACTCCAAGGAGAGCAGGGCGCGATGGAGTTCATCGGCATCGCCGGGCGGTATTAGATAGCCGTTCGACGCATCCACCAGTTCCGCTGTGGCCCCCACATCGCTCACGATGATCGGGCATGATCGTGCCATGGCCTCCAATACCACCGTGGGCATGCCCTCGAAGCGGGTCGGCAGCACGAAGGCATCACATTGCCGGTAGAGGACATCGAGCCCATCGTCATCCACCCGGCCCATCAACTGCACGTTGGCCGGAAGCCCCAACTGCTGGTAGTGTGCGAGCTGGGGACCATCGCCCACCAACTTGAAGTGCAGCTCGTCCGTGCGCCCTTCCTTCACCAGTCGTTCGGCGACCGCCAGAAGCACATCGATGCCTTTGTTGAACGCGAAGCGGCCGACGAAGAGCAGCTCCAGCGGTCGGTGGTCGACGCGGACGGCCACCGGGTTGCTCACGGGGTCCACTGCGTTGGGCAGCACCACCACCTGCACCTTCGTGCCCTTCACCACTGCGCGCAGGATGTCGGTGAGCCGCCCGCCCAGCGAGACCACCGTGCGGCTGCGGCGCGCGATGTGGCGCAAAGCGGCACGGAACGGCGCACCCATGAGCTTTTCCTTGCGTCCCAGCATCTGGAACATTTCCAGCCCGTGGGGATGCACCATGAGCCGATCGCTGAACTCCCCGATGTCCTTCCACACGCAGAAACCCTGGGAGAGGATCACATCGGGACGCAACAGGCGGAGCTCATCGGCCACACGGCAGCTATAGCGCCACAGCTCCCGCAGGTAGAAGCGTTGGGTGTCGATGTCGGCGATGCGCACTTCCTTGATGCCGAGAGCCGGATCGAACACCTCCTGTTGGTGGGGATGGATCACCGTGAGCCGGATCCTACCGCTGCGTGCCAGATGTTCTGCCAGCAGGCGGGAGTGGCGCTGCATGCCGCCCATGGCATGGGGGAACACGCCATCGGTGCACAGCACCACATGCAGCGGTTCAGAACGCGACATCCTCGGTGAGCAGCGTGGCCACGCCCTGATCGATGTCCCAGCGGGGCTCCCATCCGGTGACGCGCTTGAGCTTGCTGACATCGGCGAGCAGATGCATGCGTTCCACCTTGCGGACGCGCGTGGGATCGACCGCGATGGTCAGCGCTTCGCCCAGTTGTCGTTCAAAGGATTCCACGATCTCGCGCACACTGTACTCGATGCCGCGGCCGATGTTGAAGGTCTCCACCCCTTGGATCCCGGCATCCAGCAGGGCCACCATGGCGCGCCCCATGTCCTCCGTATGGATGAAGTCGCGCTTGGGGTCGAGGTTGCCCAGCGAAATGGTACGCGCACCGGCACGAACCTGTTTCTGGATCTCAGGGATCAGGTGGGGATTGGTCTCGTTGGGGCCGAAGGCATTGAAGAAGCGTCCGATGATCGCCGGGATGCCCGTGCGGTAATGGAACTCGCTGGCCAGCTTTTCCGTGGCCAATTTGGTGATGCCGTAGATATCCAACGGTCCCACCGGATAGTTCTCGTCCACCGCACCTTCGGCGATGGGGTACACGGCCGCCGTGCTGGCCACAAAGACCTGCTTCACCGTATCCACCGCGGCACAGGCGTCCAGCACGTTGATGGTGCCTGTGATGTTGATGTCGGCCGCCTCCACGGGGTGCGCGTTGCAGTACGGGATGAAATGGATGGCCGCCAGATGCAGGACCCATTCCGGCGCGATGGCGGTCACCGCCTGCAGCACGGCTTGGCGGTCGCGCACGTCCACCCGGTGGAAATGGGCATCATCCACGGGTGCCAGGTCACGGCGACCAAAGCTCAGATCGTCAAGCACGTGCACTACATGTCCCAAGGACAGCAGCTCCCGGCCCAGTGCCGAACCGATAAAGCCGGCACCGCCGGTGATGAGGACATTCTTTCCCATGCGCAACGGACCGGCCTGAGCGCCGGTCCCGAGCGCGAAAGTAGGGCCAAGCGGCGAAGAGGACGGCATGCGAGCAGGCGGTGGTCCGCTATCTTTACCGCGCTCCCCCTTCGCATGGATCTTACCTGCGATCAACATTCCCTTCACGCCATCCCGCGTTCGTCCCGAACGCACGAACCCATGCCCACTCCGCCGGTCGTATGAAGGTCTCCGTGGTCATCCCCTGTTACAACGTGGCGCCCTACCTGCAGCGCTGTCTGGACCATGTGTTCAGCCAGACGTACCGGGACCTGGAGGTGATCTGCGTGAACGATGGGAGCCGCGATGACACCCTGGCTGTCCTGCGCATCCTGGAGACCAAGAGCCCCTTCCCCTTCCGCATCATCGACCAGCCGAACCAGGGGGCGCCGGCGGCACGGAACGCCGGGCTCGCTGTGGCCACCGGTTCCTACGTGCAGTTCCTCGACGCGGACGATGTGATCCTTCCTGAGAAGATCGGCCACCAGTTCCGCATGGCCCAGGATTTCGGTCACCCGGACCTGATCATCGGCAGTTCACGCACGGTCTCACCCAGCGGGGCCCTGCTCGCCGAGACGATCCAGCGCAGCGGTGCCCGCGACCCCTGGATGGACCTCATGGCCAATCACCTCAACGTGACCTCCACCCTGCTCTGGCGGCGGGAGGCGGTGATCGCCGTGGGTGGCTGGGATGTTTCGCTGGGCAGCAGTCAGGAATATGACCTCATGTTCCGCATGCAGCAACGGCGCGTCAGTGTGGTGTTCGATGAGCAGGTGCTCACCGAGATCCACAAACGCAGCGGCAGCATCACGCTCACCAACCAGGGAAGCAACTGGATCCGCTTCGTGCAGTTGCGTGCCCGCATCCTGGAGCATGTGCGCCGCACGCTGCCTGATGCCGATCTCAAGCCTTACGTGCAGGTGCTGTTCGACAGTATCCGTGTGCTCTACCCCTTGGACCCGAATGCTGCGGTGCGCCTTCATGAGGAACTGATCCCGGCCGATTTCACGCCCACCACCTCTCCAGCCACGCGGCCGGGCTACTTGGTGATGCACCGCTTGCTGGGCTTCCGCTGGGCCAACCGGCTCAGGGCCTTGGTGCGCGGTGGCAACGCCGGTCGCTGAACTCGTCAGATCTGCTGACCCATCGCCAGCTGTTCCATGATGGCGAGGTAGCTGGAGCGATGCGCAGCCTTGGTGTAGTGCGCCAATGCATGCTCACGCAACCGGAGCCGTTGGGCGGGGCTCACCGGCTCCAAGCGGGGCAGCGGTTCACCCGGACGGCAGATCACGCCAAGATCCTTCGCCTCCACCTCGGCACTGAGATCGCCGATGTGCGCGCTCATCATCACCGGCAGGCCGCAGGCGAGATACTCAGTATACTTCGTGGGTGAGGACACGCGGTTGGTCACCGTGTCCTCGCGCAGCAGGATCCCGGCATCCTGCCGCCCCAGCACCTGCCGCACTTCGCTGTGGTCCAACCAGCGCATGCTCACCCGGCCCGGAAAACGTTCGGCCAATTCCTGGATCCGGGCATCGATGCGCGTGAGGAAGAGCACCTCCACCCGCGGATCTTGTTCTAGCAGGGGCACCAGCAGTTGCTCCAACAGTTCGAAGGACTGCCAGCCAGCGGAGGAACCGGAGTACACCAAGCGCACCCGGTCGGTGGAAGGGGCCTCCGGTGCCACCGGCACTTCCATCTCGAACTCGCGGGCCAGGGTGCAGGGGATCACCACGTGCTCCTGGGCTGCATAGCCGTAGCGCTCCCGCCAATGCGCCACCAGGGCGTGGCTCACGGCCAGGCGCATGTCGGCCTCCAGCACAGCCTCCTGTTCCAGTGGTGCGAACTGGGCGATCACCGCATCATCATCCACAATGCGGTACTCCTCCCATTCCGCAGCGTAGGCACCACGACCGTCAAAGAGCACGCGCTTCACCAGGCCCTTGTCACGCATACGCAAGGCCATCCACGTGGCCATCACTCCGCGCGCCATGATCGCTTTTGGACTCAGGACCAGACAGATCACCCACAGCCACCAGCGGTTCATGCGCCAGCGGTGGAGCCGCGGCACCATGGGCAGCACAATGGCATCGGGCAGGCGCGCACGGATGCTGCGCCGGGAACCCCACCAGTCGTGCAGGCTGACCATCGCCACCAGACGCACCCGACCCTTGCCCAGGCTATTCATGTAGGCGACCACGTCGGTCACCTGGCTCCAATAGACGCCGGAGGGCTGATCGTTGAAGGTGAGATAGATCGTCACAGGACGCGATGAAGGACCTCCACCACCCGTTCCGTGGCATGGCCATCCCACAACGGGGGGATGCTGCCCTGCTTGAAGGTGCCGCTGCGAATGCGATCGATCGCTGTGCGCAGTTCCCCCAGATCGAAGGTGATGAGCTCGTTGGTGCCCATGGTGATGGTCACGGGGCGCTCGGTGTTGGGACGCAGCGTCAGGCAGGGCACCCTGCGGTAGGTGGTCTCCTCCTGGATGCCGCCGCTGTCCGTGATGACGAAGGCGCAGGTGGCGATCAACTTCTGGAATGCGAAGTAGTCCATCGGCTCACCCATGTGCAGACCGGGAATGGCACGGACCCGTTCCAGCAGCCCGAAACGCTCGAGGTTCTGGACCGTGCGCGGATGCACCGGGAACACCACGGGGTTCTCCTGGGCGACCATGGCGATCAGGTCCACCAAACGTGCAAGCTGATCCTTGTCGTCCACGGTGGCCGGACGGTGGATGGTCATGAGCACATGACCGCCCTGGCCCAAACCCAGGTCTTGCAGCACTTGCGAGGCCTGGATGCGGTCATCGAAGGCCACCAGCGTATCGATCATGGTATTGCCCACGAAGTGCATGGCCTCCGCCGGTCGGCCTTCCGCCAGCAGGTGGTCCAGTCCGCTCTGCTCGGTGATGAAGTAATGGTCGGTGATCTGGTCGGTGAGCAGCCGGTTGATCTCCTCGGGCATGCCCCGGTCGCGGCTGCGCAGGCCGCTCTCCAGGTGCCCCAGCGGCAGGCCCATCTTGTTGGCCGTGAGCGCACCGGCGAGGGTGCTGTTCACATCGCCCACCACCACCATCATGTCGGGGCGTTCCTTGCCGACCACCTCCTCGAGGCCGAGCATGATCCGCGCCATCTGGCTGTTCGGGGAGCCCGGAGGCACCTCCAGCCAGTGGTCGGGCACCAGGCCGAACTGGTCGAAGAACACCGTGCTCATGCGCTGATCGAAGTGCTGGCCCGTGTGCACCAGATCCACCTGCAGGCCACCATGGGCGCGGGCCACCTCCTTGAAGCGGGTGACCTTGATGAAATTGGGGCGAGTGCCCACCACCAACAGCACCTTGCTCATCCCAAGGTCTTCTTGTGGCTGCGCGTGGCGATGATGAACTCCGTGCTGGGCGTGTCGCTCACCTTGCGGGCCGGAGCGCCGGCAATGGTCATGAAACCATCCGGGAAGGAGGCGTTCACGACGGAGTTGGCACCGATGGCGGTATTGGGGCCGATGATGAT
>JBGTAJ010000204.1:0-2620 GCA_041749915.1 Flavobacteriales bacterium | reverse complement strand
ATCCGGTCGCGCTCCACCAGCAGCACGCGTTTGCCGAGATCGATGGCGCGCATGGCGGCGGCGTGGCCCGCAGGCCCGCCACCAATGACGCAGAGGTCGAATCGTTCCATGGTTCATCCCGAATGGGCGGGAAGGAAGGGTTCATACGCAGCGCCCGGGGCAGGGTTCCGCAGGGTCGTCGTTCCCGGAAAGCTGTTCCCGGGTCGGTTCGAGGGCTTGGTCGTTGCCGAAAGCATGCGGGCGTATCCTTTCAACGACCCCGGTCGTACCAAAGCGCGAATCGCCCCGCTCCGTGCGCCCGAAACTCCGTTCCATACTCCTGAACACCGGCTTCCTGCTGACCTTGTCAGCGTCGGCCCAGTGTCCACAACTGTATGACTATTTCGGCGTGCCCTCTGCAGCACCGGAATGGTACAGCTGCTCGGGTACGGCCTATTCCCTGCTGATCGCGACGCCGCAGAATGTGGGGGCGTACACCATCAACTGGGGCGATGGCTCGCCGCTGCAGAACGGTCCGTCGCTGCAACCACCCCTGTCGGTCAGCCACGTCTATCCGGCGGTGGTGGGTTCCTACACGGTGGTGTTCACGGAGCTCTCCACGGGCTGCACCGTCACGGGTACGCTGGTGATGGAGCAGAGCACCAGCGCCTCCATCCAGATCCCCCTCGGTGGCCTCACGCAGGTCTGCGCACCGCAGGCCGTGGAGTTCATCAACTCCAGCACCAACGTCTCGCCGAACACCGTGTTCATCTGGAATTTCGGGGACGGCAGCCCCAACGAGACCTACGACTACACGAACCTGGGCCAGACGATCTCGCACACCTACCTCCCTGGCACGGTGGACTGTGAGACCACCGTGGAACTGAGCGCCGAGAACAGCTGCAACACCCTGCAGGGTGGCGCCAGCCTGGCCACCTTCAACCCGATCCGCATCTGGGACATCGACGACGCGAGCATCGCTCCTTCGGCCACGCTGCTGTGCTGGCCGGACAACGAGGTCACCTTCCTGAACACCACGGACCGCAACTGTTTCCAGCAGGGCAACATCTTCCAGCGCTACGAGTATTGGAACTTCGGTGACTACTGGGGCACGGGGCAGGACTCCATCATCGACTGGACGCCCTGGCCGCCCACCTTCCCGCGCACCATCGCCTATCCCGCCATCGGCTCGTATGATGTGATGCTGCTGGACAGCAACTACTGCGGCATCGATACGGCCTACGTGACGATCAACATCGTGCCGCCACCCACCGTATCGTTGACCGTTGACCCCGATACGATCTGCGCCGGTGAGACCGCCTTCTTCGATGAGACCACGGCAGGCGGCGCGAACTACTACCAGTGGAACTTCGATACGGGCAACGGGTTCCAGTGGACCGGTGCCGGTGATCAGGCGCAGACCTACAACACGCCCGGCACCTACAACGTCTCATATACGGCCAGTATCCAAGGCGCCACCGCCGGTTGTTCGGATACCGCCACGGTCACGGTGGTGGTCCTGCCGCGACCCACTGCCGCGTTCAATCTCGACCAGGATGCCGCCTGTGATTCCATCACGGTTAGCATCACCAACACCTCGGTGGGCGCCATCTCGCAGGTCTGGGACTTCGGCGATGGCAGCACCAGTACCGTGGTGGACCCGCCACCGCACACCTACACGACGGCCGGTGTGTACGTCATTTCGCTCACCGTCACCAATGCGCTTGGCTGCGACCACACCTTCACCCGGAACGTGGAGGTCTTCGATCCGCCCACGGTGGGCATCCAAGTGCAGAACCTTTGCTTCGGCGAGGTGGCGCAGTTCGTGCCGCAGATCACCACCGCGGCCGGGAACCCCGTGACGGGTTGGTTCTGGGACCTGGGCGATGGCACCACCAGCACGGATGAGTCGCCCACCCATCAGTACGCCAACCCTGGCCCGTATGTGATCACGCTGACCGTGACCGGGGCGTATTGCGGCAATTCCGGCATCCAGTGGGTGAACGTGCAGGCCCGGCCCGCTGCCATCATGCAGCCCGATGTGGTCCTCGGGTGCTCGCCGCTCACCGTGAACTTCGGCAACGCCAGCACCAACGCCACCATTTACGACTGGAGCATGGGCGATGGCACCGTGTACAATACCGCTACGCCAACACACACCTTCCTCAACCTCACGTCCTCCGATACCACCTTCACCGTGCAGCTCATCGCCGCATCGCCCTTCGGCTGTGCGGATACCACCTCGGTGGATATCACGGTGGCCCCGGGTGTGGTGGCGGGCTTCGTGCACAATGCACTACCCGGTTGCGCGCCGCTGGATGTCACCTTCCTGAACACCAGTTCTGGAGCATCCACCTATGCCTGGGACTTCGGTGATGGCAACACCTCCACCGCCGTTTCCCCGCAGCACACCTACGTCAACAACACCTTCTTCCTGAGCGTGTACACTGTGAGCCTGACCGCCTTCTCACCGGCCGGCTGCCAGTCCACCACCACCCAACAGATCACCGTGTACCCCACGCCGGACTTCACCTTCGTGGCCGAGCCGGACAGTGGGTGCAGCCCGCTCACCGTCACCTTCCCCAGCGTGGTTGGAGCGGTGAGCTACCAGTGGATCTTTGGCGATGGCGCCACGGGTGCC
>JBGTAJ010000203.1:0-3269 GCA_041749915.1 Flavobacteriales bacterium | reverse complement strand
GGCAAGGAGCGCGAGACCGATCGTGAGGGCCAGCAGCCCATCGGCAAGGCCCATGACAAGGAGACCATCCATGGTCAGGACGATCGTCATCAGGTGACCAACAAGGGCACCGAGGGCAACAACGACGAACGCCACCTGACGAGCAATAAGACCGGTGGTGCTTCGCGCACCGAGGCGGGGCAGGGCAACCACAAGGACGGCCGCAACGACGACCAGAAGGTTGGCGGTGATGCCGCACGCACCGTGGCCGGCCAGAACGCCCAGGCCACCAACGAGAACAAGCAAGGCCAACCTCAAGCCGGTACCGATCAGCGCACCAAGCACTAGAACGCGTGGTTTGCAAGGGGCCGCTTCGCGATCATCGCGGGGCGGCTCTTGCCGTTCATGGCATTCATTCACCCTACACAGAGGACCATCCCGGAGTCCTGGATCTCCCGGGGACCCAACCGAGCCCACGCTCCGGCTTGCTGCTCAATGGCGCAGTGGACAGGAATGATCTTTCGTGCCGATGGTTGGCTGAGGTCAAAACCTCTCTCTTTCTCCCCTCGCCTCCGACCCCTTCTTCACTGCTGCTCCTTCTTCTCGCCCTCCTTATCATCTCCGCCGAACAAACGGCCAAATACGCCCTTCCGATCCGTAGCCGGGGCATCCACGGACCGCAGGTCGATCTGGTGGTCCACCGCGGGGAGCAGAGCTTGAATAAACGCATTGCCTAGGAGGTCGAACACAGCGCTCAGCGTGTTCACCCGCGGTCCGTCCAATCGACCGTTCAGTTCCACCTTCGTCGCCACCTGGTCCTTGCGCTGGTTGCGGAACACCACACCCGCGGCACCCACCACCTGCTCCCAGAGCTGGTTGAAGAAGTTGTCTTCGCGATCGGCCAGCCCCACCACATCGAGGTCCTTGATCAGGGGTTTCACGTAGCCGGTGAAGGCCCCCTCCTTGGCGGCGAACTCCGTGTACAGGCCGAAGGTGCCCCGGCTCACATCGAACTTGCCGTAGGCCTTCAGGAAGTCGTTCAGTTGGGGCAGCTCCACGGCGCTCACCTCGGCGTTCAGGTCAAAGGTGGGCTGCTCGGCAAGGGGGTCCATGCGCATGTTCAGGACCAGCGCCCCACCGTACAGGTCGCCGTCCAGGCGCAGCTTCGCGGGCAGCACCGAGCTGGAGTCATAGCTGTTCCGCAGGTTCTCCGCCAGCAGGTCGAACGCGCTGAGCTGGATGTCCACCTTCGGGCTGGCATGGGGGTCGCGGTAGCGCAGGGTGCCCTTGTTCATCTGCACACGGTTGATCTGCAAGGGCATCAGGTCGCCCAGCACCTCGCCCAGGCTGGTGGTGTCCTCCTGCACCTGTTCGGGTTCCATGGCGTCCTTGGTGAAACGGATCTCCGGACCGTCCACCACCAGCTCGCCCACCACGCGGCCTTTCAGCAGGGCCTTCCATTCCACGGAGAGGTCGATGTTGGCGGCCGCCAGAAAGGGCGTGCGCTCCGTGGTGAGGCTGTCCACCTGGTCCAGGTAGAAACCCTCCAGGCTGTAGGCTCCGCGGATCAGCGCCAGGTCCAGGTCGGCGATGTGCCCGTAGTATCCGGGCACTTTGGCGAGGCGGTCGTTCACCACCCGGAGAAGCACGTAGGGCAGGATCAAGCGGATCAACAGCAGTACGCCCACCACCACGGCCACGGCGCGCAATGCCTTGCGGTGCTTCGTCATCGGGGGGTCTTGCTTGATCAGGTTCATGACGCAACTCAGCCAGCTATCATGCCATGCAGGGTGGGGCCCGCAGGCATCGCCGAAGGCCAGGTCCAGCAACCAGCAACGTGGCGGAAGCACCGCATCACTGGGCAAGGACCGCCCCAGACGGGGTGTGCAGGCGCGAGCTCAGACCTTGCGGCCTTTCAGCAACAGCACCAGCCCCGCCAGCGCCAGACCGCCGCCCACCAGGAAGTAGGGCGAGAAGACACTGTCCTTCTCCCCCAGCTTGATCTCCGTGCGGCCCAGGTCCAGCGTGGCCTGCGATTCATCCTTCTCCTTCAGGCCGTAGGCCACGATGGCGAAACCGGCGACGAGCAATAAGAACGGAAGTGCTTTGGACATGGGGCCAGTGTTTGGGGTTGCACCGGGAAACTGCCACATACCGTACCACGCCGTCCGTCCCAGCAGCCTGCCCGTCCAGCGCCGATCCATTAGCTTGGTGCCGAACCCCCGCCCATGGAAGTCCTGTTGTTCGTCCTGTTGGTCGCCGTGCTGCTGATCACCGTCGGCATCCGCAACCGTATGAACAGCCTGGAGGGCGACCTGCGCAGCACCCGCCTGCAGATGCAGGAACTGATGGTGAGCCTGGCCCGCCGGGCACAAGCGCCGGACGAGCACAGCACGCCACCTCCACCCGCCCCGGAACCCGCACCGGAGGCACCCACCACACCCTTCTCCGGACCCCTGCCCGGCACCTTCGGTGGCCTGGCGCTGGAGCACGAGGCCGAGCCTCAGGTGGTGGAGGAGAGCCGCCCGCCCATCATCACCCCGCCACCCCGCAGCTGGGTGGCAGCGCAGGAGGAGCCCATCCGCGAAGAGGCTCCGCAGCTCCTTGTCGAGGAGCCTGCCGATCCACCGCCCTTTACGCCGCCACCACCTCCCCCGCCGCGCCCCTCCTTCATGGAGCGCAACCCCGACCTGGAGAAGTTCATCGGCGAGAACCTCATCAACAAGATCGGCATCGCCATCCTGGTGCTGGGCCTGGGCCTGCTGCTGCAGTACACCATCGGCCGCGGTTATCTCGGCGAAACGGCACAGACGCTCATCGGCGTGGCCAGCGGTGGGGTGCTGCTCTTCCTGGGGCATCGCCTCCGCGACAACTTCCGCGCCTTCAGCTCGGTGCTGGTGGGCGGCGGGCTGGCGGTGCTCTACTTCAGCATCGCGTTCGCGTTCCAGAAGTTCCACCTCATCGGGCAGACGGCGGCCTTCGCGTTCATGGTGCTCATCACCGCCCTGGGTGTGCTGCTCACCCTGGCCTATGACCGCCGCGAACTGGCCATCATCGCCCTGCTCGGCGGCTTCGCCACGCCCTTCCTGGTGAGCAGTGGCGAGGGCAACTACAAGGTGCTCTTCACCTACCTGCTGATCCTGAATGCAGGCATGCTGGTGCTGGCCAACTACAAGAAGTGGAGCATCCTCAACATCCTGGCCTTCGCCCTCAGCTGGCTGCTGTTCCTGACCTGGTCCATGACCAGCTACACCAGCCTTGAACCCCGGCCCGTGGCCATCGCCTTTGCC
>JBGTAJ010000202.1:0-4778 GCA_041749915.1 Flavobacteriales bacterium | reverse complement strand
TGTCCCAGGCATCGATCTGTCCGAGGTGATGCACAGCTGGAAGTCCTACACCGCGAAGGCGATCAACAAGGCGCTGGGGCGCAGCGGTACGCTTTGGAAGGAGGAGAGCTACGATCACCTGGTGCGCAACGAGGCCTCGCTGCGGCGCATCGAAGGCTACATACATGCCCACATGGACCAGGGCGCATACGTCGAACGGCGGCGCGTTTAAGGTCGCACAGGCGTGCCGCCTCTTGGGATCTGAAGCACAGGCGGGACGCCTGTGCGACCTTCGCGCCAACCATCTGACCGAGGTGATGCACAGCTGGAAGATCTTTCAGATGCAGCAGGTGGATGCAGCGCCGGGCAGCCAAGGCTTGCGCGCAGTACCCTCATGTGCCCGTGGCGGCGCGTTAAGGTCGCACAGGCGTCCCGCCTGTGTATCTGGAGCAAAGGGAGACGCCTGTGCGACCTTGCACACAATACCGCCCCGGGACTTCCTGTTCTTCAACCAAACTGCAGCACCATGATCGTCGCCAGTATGAACCTGGAGGAGAAATTGGCCCATGTGCGCCGCGATGTGGACCGCGTGCTGCGCAAGCACCTGGAGCCCATGGACCGCCTGCGCCATGCGCTGCGTGCCAGCCGGGACAAAAGCACGCGCCTGAAGCACCTGAGCTACAGCTCGCCCTCGCGCATCCAGTGGATCGTCACCCTGCGCTGCTCCAAGAAGGTGGAGCGCATCTACCTCACCGCCTGGTGGCAGGTGGACGGTGCGGGGCTGGAGGCCTTCAACCTGGCGGAGGACACGGCCTTCTATTTCGACACGCATTTCTTCCAGCGCTACCGCATACGCGAAAGCGCCATCACCGATGCGCTGGGGAACATGCGCCAGTTCCTGCAGACCAACCATGACCTGACGATGAAACGGCTGGACACGGAGCGCCACGGCCTGAAGGAGGCCGTCGGCGTTGCGCAGGAGGGCCTCTTTCTGGGCACGCAGCGGCCCGGCAACATCATTGCCTGCGATACCTACCTGGCCTATGACATGCTGCGCGCGGACCAACGCACCCTGCACCAGGAACTGCAGTTCCATGCCGCCACCAAACACTGGACCCCTGCCCGCCTGACGCACTTCCGCGCCGAAATGAAACAGACGCTGGAGGAGATGGAACGCTTGCTCCGAAGGTTGGATGAGGAGGATGAGGACCTGGCGGCGCGTTAAGGTCGCACAGGCGTCCCGCCTGTGAAACTGAAGCACAGGCGACACGCCTGTGCGACCTTATGAGCAAAGCCTCCTCACCGATGCGTTTCCACCCACTCGATCAGCCCAACGATGTGGGCGTTGAACTCCTCGAGCTCTTCGGCGGGCACCCAAAGCTCATCGTGGATGGTACCGCCCACGTTCTGAATGCTGTAGCGCTTCAGGAACTCGCTGTCCACCGCAAAGCGCACCACGTGGCCGATGCCCTTGGCGGGCACGTTCCATTCACGGGAGATCTGACACGCATAGGCCAGGTTGGTGACCGGATAGAAGATGGGCTGCTCAGGCAAGCGCGGCGGAAAGGCCTTCCACCCGGAGGCTTCGATCAACGCGAGCTCATGGGGGCCTACGGGGCGATAGAGGGTGGTGGTGGACACGATGCGAAGATGGGTACTCACTGACGCATTGGAGCCGTTGAAATGAACTCCCTTAGCCTCAATGGGAACTCAGGAATCACTTTGCTATCCTCATAGCGTTCTTGCATCTCGAGTATCCTAGGCTGATCTGGATCGGTGTTCTTTCGGTAGTAGGTGATCGTCGCTGCGGAGTATTGTGCGAAGTGGATCTCTTCGACGAACTGCTGGTATTCGTAGAACGGTACTGTCCCGGGAATGTGGAACTCGATCCGTGCATTCAGCCGCGGCTCTCTGCCTGAACCAAGAAAACGTCCGATCGCATTCCTTGTTTGGAATGCGTCATTCGTGTCCCCGCGAAAGACGAGAAGATCATCGCTGATGAATTCAAGCTTGGCAACGCTCAGGATGGGTTCGGTGGAATGCAACTCGCAGTGCTTGCAGTAATCGAGCACAACTGTTGATCCCTCTTGACGAAAGCCGGTCAGATCGCGCTTGGTCAAATGAACTTGTTCGTCGTTCTCTTGTGATTCGAGCGTGGAGAAATGCAACACGTACCCTCTTTCATGTGCCGCAGTGATCCAGTGAAGCACTTCCTGAAGAGAGATCCTCTGGTCCACGTACATCCAGATCTCCTTCACGCCGGAGTCTATCACGGTCAACTCCTGGGGCAACGAAACGAGCGCACCATCCCACATAACAACTGTGGCCTTCCCATTCTTACCAATAATGAGTTCATGAGGTGCATCGCGGGGAAATTCCATTCTGCCACCATAGTAGTTCGATGGGAGCTGGAGGTCATCCATGCTACTCGATATCCGGTCATGGAAGTATTGTGCGACTGGAATACAGTGGGTATGAGGGACTATCCGATACGGACGTGCCCCGCCGTCTGCGATCATAGTTCCATCTTCTTCCACTTGGACCTTGGCATGCCACTCATTATCCACCCAAGGATCAACGATAAGCTCTCCGTCCTTGATCTTGATCACCGACGAGAACACACTATCGGGAGAGAGAACGGGGCCGTTGATGATCATTCGCCCATCCTTCACATTCCATGTCTGGAAGCCGTTCCCAGGTCCTCCCCATTCAAGATGATAGTGGCCGTCCGGGACGCTACGTGCACAACCGCCGAGTAGCAGCAGTAACAACGCGCAGACAACAGACGGGGGTAAAGCCTTGATCAGCTTGCTTACCTGCGCCGCGAAATGGCTGTAGAGTATGGTGGTGGACACGACGCGAAGATGAGCAGATGTTGGGATCATCGCCTAACTGCCACAGCACCAGGATCAACTGCCACAGCCTCTGCGAAGCGTTCCGAACGGGCCGGAAAGCCCGCTTTCATACCATACTACTAAGGGCCACGCCTTACCGCCCAGCCTAAGAGGCCTAAGAACCACTGGCCGATGGCCACTTGAAGCCCAGGTGGATCCCGCTTGGCGGCGCGTTAAAGTCGCTCAGCCGTCCTGCCTGTGTATCTACAGCACAGGCGGGACGCCTGAGCGACCTTAACGCCGAGCGACCGAGCTGCCGCGATCCTTGACCATGTTGCGGCGATCGTTGACCAGTGGACGGTGCAACACGGTGATGCTGCCGCTCATCTTGCCCAAGTTGTCGCGCAACTTGGGCAGGGATCGGCGCAACTTGACAAGGTTGTGGCGCAACATGGGCAAGATGCCGCTCAACTTGATCAAGTTGTGGCTCAACTTGATCAAGTTGCCGCGCAACATGGTCGAAGTACGGCGCAACATGGGCAAGATGCCGCGCAACTTGATCAACATGCGGCGCAACTTGATCAAGTTGAGCCGCGCTCAGGTGCCCTTTTGGGGCTTGCTGGGCCATGCTCCGGGTGCTGCGCGCAGGGTGCCGCTGAGCACAAATGGATCTTTTTTCGCCCTGGGCCACATTTTTTCCGGTCGTGGCCACTCACGCTGGAAGCCCTGTGGATGCTCAGGTAATCACGCGGCTGGTCGACCAGGCTGTCGACCGGTGTCGACCTGAATGTCGACTGAACTTTGGCCGGATCCTCAGCATATAAGGCCCCGGAACGCGGAACAACCTCACCGCTAACACATAAACAGATGAGCGTAAAGAAATACCTCCTCAAAATGGGCCTCACAGGCCTCACCTCAACGGCCTTGGTGGAAAAGGGCCGGAACCACGTAGCGATGCTCACCGGCAACATCATCTACGCAGTACTGGCCCCCCTCTTGGTGGCGCTGACCGCTGCGTGCGATGCGCTGGATGAGGCCAACCAGGAAGTGATCTTCAATGGTGGCAAGATCGCCTACGATAACAAGCGCAACTGCGAGGTCACCCTCCGCGCCCAGATCACCAACATCGGTGAGCAGGTGCAGGTGATCAGCGGGGGCGACAAGGCCAAGATCCTGAGCGCCGGTTTCGAGGTGCGCAGGAACCCGGAGCCCATCACCCACCTGGACCAGCCGCAGGACCTGCGTGCCCGCACCACGGGCTTCGTAGGCCAGGTGGCCCTGGATTGGATGATGGTGGCGGGCACCCGCTACTACCAGGTGTACATGACCGCCGGCGACCCCACCCTGAGCACGGGTTGGGAGCTGGTGGGCAACAGCACCAAGAGCCGCTTCACTCACCAAGCCCTCGTACCGGGCAAGTTCTACAGCTTCCGCGTGAGCGCTGTGGGTGCCCGGGCCGAGAGCGTCTTAAGCGACGTCGCCACCGTGATGGCCGCCTAAGCGCAGCACCCGCGTTCCACCGATCGGCCCCGGCCTCCGCAAGGAGTGCCGGGGTCGGCGTTTTAATATCCCCCCTGAAATGCGCATGATCAACATCCGCCTGTGCAGATCATGCACCGGAACTGGGACGAATGCGGGGAGCCATGGACTATATCTTGTTCCATCATTGCACAAGGGCCGGTGGCTCCACCGGAAAGCTTGTGGGTGGCAAGCGACATGGACGAGAACATCCGTGCACTGATGGAACGCGCCTTGGAGCGCCTTGATGAGGTGAAGGACCAGATCAAAGCCGTGCTGCAGGCCGGGGCCGAAGAGCCCGATGGACCTGTGGAGCCTGGGAGCCCCGATGCCCCGGAGGCCAGCAGTCCAGAGCCCAAGCCACTGCCACACATCCCCCGCCGCGAACTGCAATTGCTGAAGCTGGCCTGCAACCCCAAGGGCTATACCTACCGCAAGATGGCCAAG
>JBGTAJ010000201.1:0-3145 GCA_041749915.1 Flavobacteriales bacterium | reverse complement strand
AGCCGCAGCATCGACAGGTCATGATGCTCGCGGTAGTCGCTCAGATCGAGCATCAGGTCCACCACCCATTCCTTGGTGAAGACAGCTCCGTGGTTGTCGCCATCTTCGATGGGCGGCAGCGCTGGCAGGAGCTCCAAGAGCGCAGCCTGGTCGAGAAGGGTCAATTGTGTTGAAGGCATCACCGCCGGCGACAGATTCCACGTCATCGCGTTGCCTTCAAAGTAAAGGATCGCAGAGCAGTTTCCGACACTCGGTCAACTCGATCAAGCGTCGGACTGCATCGTGTTTGCCAAAGGCGTGCTCGTGGGAAAGCCTCAGTTGTTGGCTTCTGGGCCGCAGGGCCGACCGGTAAATGCGCGAACAGCCCGGCAGAAGTTGGTCTAGAGGGCTGGCGCTGGGTGCGCACCCTGCGTAGGCCTAACTTGGGACCCATCATGCCGATGGTCAAAAACCCCAATTGACCCTTTCCATCGCACCCTAAATGCGCAAACTACTTGTTGGCATACTTTTCGTGATTGAAGCCCTGGCATACGGTCAGGGCTTCAACCGGAGGTATGACTTCCTCGGATTGAGCAACGCCCAGACGGCGCTGAACATAGAACTTTTACCTGATGGATATCTGACCATTGGCGGAGGGACGGACTACGACAGCATTGGCCCAGGGGTGTTCTTTGCCCATGGGAGTGTTCACCTCACCCGCATCGACCTTGATGGCACAGTGCTCTGGGAAAAACGAGCCTTTAGGCCCTACCATACTGCGTTACCTGGTTGGTCCAACTGCTGCGACACGATCCCCGGTGGAGGTTATATCGTCGGAGGTGCCAGCGAGGACACCACCGGCTTCGACGAGGTCTACCTAATGCGCTTCGATGCTGAAGGAGATACCTTGTGGACGCGTGTCTTTGGTGATCCATCGGGCAACAATTACTGGATGGGGCGACAGGTCAAACACCTCTCCGATGGCGGCTTTTTCATCGTAGGAGACCAAGGGGGGAATTTCGGGAACAACGTCGATGGCTTCATCATTCGGACCGATAGTGAAGGGTCGGAACTCTGGAGAGAGACCTACGGTGGGGCCTTGATCGACGGCATCGTTTCCATCGAGAAGTGTTCCTCACTGACCTACTACACGGGCGGTGTGAGCTTCGCATCCATGACCAATTCCAACTTTTGGGTCCAACGGGTCAACTTGGACGGAGATGTGCTCTGGTCAAGGACATGGGGTGGTGAGCACAAGGAGAGCAACGCACAGCTTGCTCCAACCAATGATGGCCATGCCTTCGTTGCGGGTGGCTGGTCTTTTGCTCCGGATTTTGGTCAGATGCGCCCCTACCTGGCCAAACTGGATAGTGCTAATGGCTCCACGATCTGGGAACGTTTCATTGGTCCGCAAGCATACAGCACCTCCTTCTTCGTCGGCAAGGAAACCCCCACCGGCGACCTCATCGCAGCGGGCGTCTCTTACGCCAACGCAACCACCGACCAACAGGGCCTGCTGTGCCGCACCACCAGCGAAGGCGATAGCTTGTGGATGTACAACTACTTCTACCAGGATGATTCCATCAGCGATGGGACCGGTCGATTCTACGATGTGCTGCCCACCGCCGATGGTGGCTTTATCGCCGCCGGGGCCACCTACTTCAGTGCCAGTGGCAACAACCCACAAGGCATTTCGCAGGACACCTGGGTGGTGAAGGTGGATGCCGATGGCTGCATCGTGCCGGGTTGCAACACGGTGGGCATCAGCGAACAGGCCACCAACCTGCTGGGTGCGCTGCGCATCTGGCCCAATCCGGCACAGGGGCAATGCACCGTGCAACTGGAGCTGCCGGCCAGCGTGGGCAGCGCTGCGCTGCTGCTCACCGTGGTGACGGCCGATGGGCGCGTGGTGCGGCAGAACACCCTGGCCGGAAACGGCACCCATACCGTGGACCTGCAAGGCCTCAGTGCCGGGCTGTACCTTGTGCATGTAAGCCAGGGCGGGCGCTGGCTCACCGGCGGCAAGCTGGTGGTGGAGTGAGGGTAGTATTTCGTTCACTGGCACCTGCCGTCATGCCGGGCTTGTAGGTGAACCGTCATGCCGGGCTTTTCAGCAGGGCTGTCATGCCGGGCTTGACCCGGCATCTTTCCACCTGTGACCGCGATCGCCACCAACGGACGATCCGTTGGGCTTCGCTTTCGGAGGCTCCGGGGCAGGCCCGGAGTGACGTCTACGGGGGGAATGGAGCACCCCGCAGCGCTACCCAGCCGCTCTGCGCTAACTTTCCATCATTCCCCATGCGCGCGCTTCTGCTCAGCATCTGCTTCTTGCTTGCAGCCTTGGCATTTAGCCAGGGCTTCAACCGGAGGTATGATGCATTTAATGGTGGCGACCCGCAAGGCGGCTGGAACATCGAGTACCGCGGTGATGGTTATGTGGTGATATCCGGCATGACAAGCACCGATAGTTTGGCCCCAGACTTTTTCCTCACTCACGGCTCTGTGCTATTGACTTTTCTAGACCCCGACGGTAATGTGCTTTTCGAACAGCGCCGCTATCGCCCCTATCACACATCCGTAGCTGGTTGGGCCAACTGCTGCGACACTATCCCCGGTGGCGGGTATATCGTAGGCGGTGCCAGCGAGGACACCACCGGCTTCGATGAGGTCTACCTCATGCGCTTCGATGCTGAAGGAGACACACTTTGGACTAAAGCATTCGGCGACCCCGCTGGGAATAACTTCTGGATAGGCTACCAAGTAAAGCGGACGCCGAACGGAAGTTTTCTCGTCACTGGTTTCACCGGACCAAATAGTGCTGCGACCTACCGAGGGTTCGCGCTCCGCACCGATGCGGACGGCAACGAACAATGGCGGAATACCTACTCATGGCCTGGCGATGCTTATGGCGCCTTGCTGTGTTCTGATCTTGCCGCGAACGGCGACATGTTCATGGCAGGTGGGCGCTGGCAAGTGATCAACAACGGTGATCGCTGGGTTCAACGCACGGATAGTCTTGGCGCTGTAGAATGGCGCGTGAGCTGGGGCGGGCCCTTTTCCGATGGTGCCACGCAGATCGTTACCGCTTCCGATGGCCATGTATTGGTGTTCGGGGGTGAGGCTTACGCGGCCAACAGCGCATCCATGCGCCCCTACCTCGCCAAAC
>JBGTAJ010000200.1:0-21230 GCA_041749915.1 Flavobacteriales bacterium | reverse complement strand
ACAGGCCCTGCGCAACATGGCCGGTGACACCCCCCTGCAATTCCGCCTCGAGGAGCGCTGCGTGGACGATCCGCAGCACCCCGCACAGCGCTCCCTGCGTCACACCGAACTGCGCCTGCCATGAAGGAACGGAACGCCGCGGTCCGCCTGTTCCAGCTGGGGATGTACCTGTGGCTGCTGGGCTTCCTGCTGAGCGCACTGCCTGCCCTGGGCGATCTATGGCTCCACCCGATCTCGCCCGTACTTCGCCCACCCGGACCATTCACTCCGCTGACGCATGCGCTTGGGAGCTGGCTACCTCAGGTGGCGGTGTTGCCGGGCCTGGCCATTGCCATCGTGCTCTGCCTGCGTGGGCTGTTCAGGCCCGCGCGCTGGTGGAGCGCCGCAGCGCTCTGGTTCATCTTTGTGAACCTCATGCACACGGCCTGGATGGCCGGCAGCGGCGGCCAGCAGCTGATGGCGAACCTCCTGTTCTGGAACATCCTGCTGAGCCTGCCGCTCAGCGGCCTGCTCACGGAATGGCTCTCCACGCTCGCTTTCTGGGTCATCCGCGGGCAGCTTTTACTGGCTTATGCGGTCACCGGACTGCATAAGCTCACCGGCGAACAGTGGACCGACGGAACGGCCATGGGCATCGTGGCCACCGACCCGGCCTTCGGACCGGCCTGGATCGCCACCATGCCCGCCCTGGCCGCCGTGCTCACCTTTAGTGTCCTGCTCTTCCAGTTCACCTTCCCCTTCGCCGTGTGGTGGCGCCGCACCCGGCTGCCCTGGATGCTCTTCGGCATCGCCTTCCACCTGGGCACCGCGCTGTGGATGGACATTCCCGAAATGGGCCTGGCCTTCATCGTGGCCTACACCATCTGGCTGAACGAAGAGGAGGCGGGCGTTCTACTATCCCGGCTGACACGGGGCAAGTGGGCGGGCACCTGATCCGAGTTTTCCGGCCATTCAGTCCTTATCGTAGACCATGTTCAGGGTTTGTCAAACCCTGAACTCCGTGCTTACGACCCTCTACTTACCCGGCCGGACCATGATCTCAAGCGCACGGCAAGTGGCCCATTCTTCCCAAACCCTGTTCTGAGTGCTCCAGACCCTGATCTTCTTCTGCCAGAACCAAGGTGAGGTTCGCCAGACCTCAGCTGAGTTTCGCCAGACCTCAGCTGAGTTTTGCCAGACCTAAGGTGAGGTTCGCCAGACCTCAGCTGAGTTTTGCCAGACTTAAGGTGAGGTTCGCCAGACCTAGGACAGGGTTAGCCAGACCTTGAACAGAGTTAGCCACACCTTGTAAAAGGATTGCCGGACCTTGAACAGGGTTAGCCGGACCTTGAACAGAGTTTGCCAGACCTTGAACAGGGTTAGCCAGACCTTGAACAGAGATTGCCAGACCTTGAACAGGGTTAGCCGGACCTTGAACAGGGTTAGCCAGACCTTGAACAGAGTTTGCCAGACCTTGAACAGTGTTAGCCGGACCTTGAACAGAGTTTGCCAGACCTTAACAGGGTTAGCCGGACCTTGAACAGAGTTTGCCAGACCTTGAACAGGGTTAGCCAGACCTTGAACAGAGTTTGCCAGACCTTGTAATGGGTTTGCCCTTTTTTTTGCCTGAAAGTGAATCGGGATATGACTTTGTTTACCAGACAGTTATACCAATTCGACTGTCCTCCTTGGAGCATGGATGTCCACCAATGGCAGACGCTTAGACCCCACCTCACTCAGCTCCATCCGCAAGTCAACCTCTGGGATCGGCGTGGTCCGTATTCGTCCACCCGGACCGATGCGCTCAGCGTTTCCCGCCGATGCGGAAACACCCGCCCGCCACGATGGCGTGCTGCAGGAAGCCGAAGTGCTGGCTGGCCTGTTCGTCGGCATCGCCGGTGGTGAGCACGTGGGGCAGGTGGATGTAACCCGCGCGCAGGGTGTTGCGCACAAAGAAGTGCTGCAGGAAGGTGAAGTGCAGGCCGGTCTGCACGCCCAGGCCATAGCCCGCCAGGTTGAAGCGGTTGTTCATCCCCTCGCTGAAGAGCCGCACATCGCTGCGGGCGATCACCGGTCCGGCATGGGCGCCGGTGTAGAGGCGCAGGTCGGTGCGGGCGTTCGCCGAGCGCCACAGCTTCCAGTAGCGGTCCACATCCACGCTCAGCAGGTTCAGGCCGTCGGTGTGTTCGTACTGCAGCACGGCACTGTCCAGCACCAAGGCGGCTGGCCGCTCATCGGTGAGCACGCCGAGATCGCCCTCCCACTTCACTTCCTGGCCCGCATCCACCACGTACTTCATGTGGTCCAGTCCCAGGGAGATGGACCAATTCTCCCGGACATACCAGCCCAGGCGGTAGTTGTACTGGGGATACCACACGTACTTCGGGTTCATGTAGGTATCCGTGCTGAAACGGTGCGGACGGTCGGCGGCCGTGACGTCCTGCAGGGTGAAGTCGTAGCCCGGACCCTCGAAGTGGATGTCGCTGCTGGTGAAGCTGGAGCGGTTGTAGCCCCAATAGAGGAACAGACGTCCCTTGTAGCTGTAGGTGGCGCTGCTGTCCTGCGCGGGCAGGGCCGCAGCAAGCAGGAAGAGGAAGGTCAGGACAAGGCCGCGCATCAGAGCCAGGTGAAATCGTCGGTGCGGGGCAGGTGGTCCAGCGCGTCAACCGCCAGGGCAGGTGGGGTGGTGATCTTTCGCAGCCTGGTGTCCATCCACGCGCCCTCCATGATCAGCGTGGCGCAGTAGGTGCCATCGGCCTTGTGGAAGGTGTGCGCAAAGGAGAAGCGCGAATGGTCCTTGCTCAGGTGGCGCATGGCAAGGTCCACCATGATCTCGTCGTGCAGCTTGATCTCGCGGCGGAAGGTGCATTCCTCCCGGAAGATCACCGGCCCGAAGTGAAGCTCCTTCATCATGCCCATGGTCATGCCCACGGTCTCCAGGGCCTCCATGCGCTGCTGTGCGCAGAGGTCGTAATACACCGAATGGCGCAGGTGGAAATTGGCATCGATGTCCGCCCAGCGCAGGTGCAGGCGCGTGCGGAACGGAGTGGTCTCGGACATGGGGCGCAAAGGTAGCGCTGGGCAGGGGAGCGCTTGGCCGGTAGGACAGCGATCGCTCTTATTGTCTGCGACCCCGCTGGGGTCGAGCACCTACAAACGATGATCGTCCTATGCTCTGTGACCCCTCTGGGGTCAGGATCGCATGCGGGGTAGCTTTCGCCATTCTGACCCCAGAGGGGTCACAGAAAATAGATCAGAAGTCCCCATGTGTATTGAATTCGACCCCAGCGGGGTCGCAGAACATGCAACATGTGGGGCCCGCGGATCTGACCTGACCGATCTCTTGCATCGGGTCGCCGCTCATTGCTCAGTGCGGCAAGCGGTCCTTCAGCGCGCCGTAGGCCCAGGTGCCGGCGATGGCGCTGGCGATCACCACCAGGAACACCGGATGGCCCGCGCCCACCAGCGTGAACATCGGTCCAGGGCAGGCACCGGTGAGCGCCCAGCCCAGGCCGAAGATGGTGCCGCCGATGAGGTAGCGCGGCCAGGTGCGCTGCTTGTCCTGGAACACAATGGCATTGCCGTAGAGGTCCTTCATGCGCCACCATTTGATCAGTGCCGTGCCGATGGCGCCCAGCACCACGGCACTGCCGATGACGCCGTACATGTGGAAGCTCTCGAAGCGGAACATCTCTTGGATCCGGAACCAGCTCACCACCTCGGCCTTGGTGAACATGATGCCGAAGACCACGCCCAGCAGGATGAATTTCAGCTGCTTCATGTCAGAGGGCGAGGATATGGGGCATGAGCAGCCAGGTGACGAACAGGCCGCCGATGAAGAAGCCGATGACGGCCACCAGCGAGGGCAGCTGCAGGTTGCTGAGCCCGCTGATGGCATGGCCGCTGGTGCATCCGCCCGCGTAACGCGCGCCGAAGCCCACCAGGAACCCGCCGCCCACCATCAGCACCAGGCCGCGCGGGGTGAGGAGCTGCGCCCAGCCGAACAGTTCCGTGGGCGCGATGCCT
Organism: Flavobacteriales bacterium; assembly: GCA_041749915.1. GTDB lineage: Bacteria > Bacteroidota > Bacteroidia > Flavobacteriales_F > PHOS-HE28 > PHOS-HE28. Next base: position 17,225 of record JBGTAJ010000200.1, on the reverse strand, counting down.
GTGCGCCAGCTCTCCAGTCCGTTCGCTGCGGCCCAGGCGGTGAAGGAGGGTGCCAGCTCAGGCCCGCCGGGGCTGGCCAGCACCGTGCTGGCGACGAGGCCACCGAGCAGCGAACCCAGCACGAAGAGCAGGTTCCACACTTGGGTGCGCCAGTCGAAGCGGAAGAAGGGGATGCGACGGCCCGCGCCCAACATGCTGCAGGCGGCGTGCAGCGTGGCACTGATGCCGAAGCTCTTGCCGAACCACAGCAGCATCATGTACACCGCGGCGATGATCGGGCCGGCCACATACCAGGGCCAGGGTTGGCGAAGGAATTCCAGCAGGCTCATTTCACGCGGATGGTGAGGATGGGCATCTTCAGGCTGTTCACGAGGTCGATGCTCACGCAGCCCTTGATCAGGCGCGCGAAGCCGCTGCGGCCGTGGGTGCGCATCGCCAGCATGTCGCCGCCGTGCAGCTCGGTCCACTGCAGCACGCCCTCTTCCACGGTGGGGGCCTTCACCACATGTTTGGTGTAGTGCTTCAGGTGGTTGTCCGCGGCGAAGCGGTCCATGTGTGCGCGCACCTCCTCCACGGGCACGGTGTCCTTGGGAGTGTTCACGCGCAGCAGTTCAATGGTGCTGCCCGCCAGGTCGTGGAAGTCGCGCAGTATGTCGAAGTGCTGATGGGGGCGCATGAAGGCGTTGGCGAAGATGATCCGGTGGGCGCTCTGTCCCGGGTGTTCCTCCTTCAGGGAGAGGATGGGGATGTCGGCGCGCCCGATGAGGTGCTCCACCAGCAGGCCCACCATGCGGTCGCGGATCCCCACGCCGCCCTTGGTGCCGATCACCAGCAGGTCGATGGCGAACTCCTCCACCACCTCCATGATGCGGTCCGCGATGCCGCCGTAGCGCAGCACCTGAACCACGGGCAGTTCCACCTGCGCGGCCCATCGTTCCATCATCTGCGTGTTGCGCGCGCCCTCGGCCAGAAAGGGGGCCACGTCCAGCGTGCCATCGTCCACGGGGATGCCCTCGGTGCTCAGGGCCATGCCGCCGGGCACGGGAACCACGTTCAGCGCGTACACGGTGCCGCCGGTGTGTTTCGCGATGCGCACCGCCGCCTTCAGGGCGTAGGTGGACCGTGAACTGAGGTCCGTGGGTACCAGGATCCGTCGCATTGCGCAGCCAAGGTAGCGGCGGTGGTGGGCCGGGATCTGACGCTTGTCAGGTCAGGGTGATGGACTCCACAAACGTTGAACATCTCTAAGGCGAAAGAGAAAGGAGACGCATAACAGGACCGAGCCTGAAGTCATGCTCCTAGTTCACCAGTTCGCAAGGATGCGTGAAAGCTTCGCTTGCCCGCTGGAGCTGAGGTGATCCGCATCCGCGAAGTCCGATCCGATGAACTGTGGGTCTGCCAGCAGGTCGTGGTAGGTCGCCGAAGGCACACTGTCCGCATAGTGTTGGCAGACCTTCCGCACGGTGGCGAGCTGCTCCGGGTCCAAGTGCTCCCGGTAGGTCTTCCAAGCCGGTGGAATGAACAAATGGACCCGTATGCCGCGCTCCACGGCCAGTTCGATGATGGCGCGCAAGTGCCCTTCAGCGCGCGCCGTCGAATGCCCGGGGTGGGTATGTCGCTTTGCCGCCTTGAGACCATCTGCGACCAGATCGATCTCCGGGCCGGTCTGTTTCTCACTGGAACCGCTGCTCGAACATATTCGGTTGTCCTTGCCGGTCAAGAGGTATGCTCTCAGCCGTTGAACATGTTCGCGAAGCGGTCCGTTCATGAGTTCGAAATGATCGGTGGGTTGGAACGAGCGACCCGGAAGGTCCATGTACAGGATGTAGTTCTTGGCACGCCAGGCCTCAGGCCCTTGCTCAAGCTCCGAGGTCAATGACCCGTAAGAGATCGGGATGAACAGGTCCTTGAGTTGGGGCATTGAACCGATGTAGCGTTCCAGGATCGCGCGGTCATAGCTCAGGTCCTGCGAAATATTGGCTGCGTTGAAGCCCTTGCGGCCCATCTGATCCGGGTCCACACCCCGGTAGGCGTGCGAACTGCCGAGCACGAGGAACTCGAACTCCCTGCCATCGTAGATCATGCGCTCCGCCTTGAACGCGTAGTCGTTGGGTATCTGACGCAGGAGCACCTCGGTCCCGGCCATCAGGAACACGATCGGCAGCAGGAAGGCCAGGATATGCCGTATGTAGGTCCTCATTCCCTACCCATCAGAATTGGAAGTAGATGAAGCTCTGCTCCTCGCCGGAGTAGTACAGGATGGTCAAGGCCAGGGCATAGTACGTGGTCCAGCGCATGGGTGTGTTCAGGGACCTTCCCACGGCGTTCAATCCGTGTGTACGCTCCCGCTGGAGCCACTCCACCGTGACCATGAACGCAATGAGGAATGATACAGGAGCAGCGAACGCCAGGTTGGGCAGGTGCAGCAAGAGGGCGGGATGGAGCAGAAAGTCGTGCCCCATCCTTCCCAGGATGTGAAAAGCGGTGGGCAGGTCATCGGCCCTAAAGAACACCCAGGCAAGGGTGGTCATGGCGAAGGTCAACAGCATGGCCATGACCTCCTTCGCCGAGGGAAGCAGGGACCCGTGGGCCACGATGCCCACATTGCTGCGATTGGATCCGCTGAGCAACAAGGGCAGGAAGAGCAGGGCATGGATGGCGCCCCAAACGAGAAAGGTGTAGTTCGCTCCGTGCCAGAAACCGCTGACCAGGAAGATGATGAAGGTGTTGCGTATCCGCGAAAACACGGTGCCCCGGCTGCCGCCCAAGGGGATGTAGAGATAGTCCCTGAACCACGTGCTGAGCGAGATGTGCCAGCGTCTCCAGAACTCAGCGATGTCCCTCGAGAAATAGGGAAAGGCAAAATTCCGCATCAGACTGAAGCCGAACAGGCGGGCCGTGCCGATGGCGATGTCGCTGTATCCGCTGAAATCACCGTAGATCTGGAACGCGAAGAGCACCGATGCAAAGAGCAACTGATTGGCGCCCGCCTCCCCGGGAGCATCGAACACAGCGTTCACGATGGGAGCACATTGGTCTGCGATGACCACCTTCTTGAACAGGCCCCACAGGATCTGACGCGTACCATCGACAGCTTGGCCCAGGTCGAAGACCCGCTTCACCTGGAATTGGGGGAGCAGTGCTGTGGCCCTCTCGATCGGACCCGCAACGAGCTGCGGAAAGAACAGCAGGTAGGCGCCGAAGTCCAAGGGGTTCCGCGATGCCTTCAGGTCACGGCGATATACATCGATCGTGTAGCTCATGCTCTGGAAGGTGTAGAAGCTGATCCCGACGGGAAGCACGAGGTCCAGGGTGCGGGACTCCAGTGGCACACCGAAGACCGTGAAGGCATCCGTGAATGCCGTCACGAAGAAATCGTAGTACTTGAAGAAGCCCAGAACGCCGAGGTTACCCACCATGCTGAGCCAGAGAAAGGCCTTGCGGGTGCGCTCCGATGCCGATGCCTCAATGCGGATACTGGCCCAATAGTCCAGACCTCCGCTCAGAAAGACCAGCCCGAGGTAGCGCCAGTCCCACCAGCCGTAGAACAGCACACTGCTGGCGAGAAGCCATCGGTTCCCCCAGATGAACGACCGACGCTCGACCCACCAGAAGACCGCGAATACGATCGGTAGGAAAACGGCGAAATCGATCGAGTTGAAGAGCATGAGACCAGCCTTTGCAGACCACGGTTGACCCGGCGTGGGTCAACGCATCACCGCCGGAGTGCTTACGGATACAAGGACCGCAAACGCATCATCCCATTGACCTGGAAACGGATGCGGTCCAGTTCGGCCTTGTCGTCCTTGTGCATCAGGGCGGCGTCGATGAGCTGCACGATCTGGGCGCATTCGGCCTCCTTCAGTCCTCGCGTGGTGATGGCGGCGGTGCCGATGCGGATGCCGCTGGTGACGAAGGGGCTTTGCGTGTCGAAGGGCACCATGTTCTTGTTCACGGTGATGTCCGCGATGCCCAGCACGCGCTCGGCCTCCTTGCCGGTGAGGTCCTTGTTGCGCAGGTCGATGAGCATGCTGTGGTTGTCCGTTCCACCGCTGATCACCTGGTAACCCTTCTCCGTGAAGGCCTTGGTCATGGCCTGCGCGTTGCGGATCACCTGTTCGCCGTAGGCTTTGAAGGCCGGGTCCAGCGCTTCGCCGAAGGCCACGGCCTTGGCGGCGATCACGTGCTCCAGCGGTCCGCCCTGCGTGCCGGGGAACACGGCGCTGTCCAGCAGGGCGCTCAGCATGCGCACCTCGCCCTTGGGCGTGGTCAGTCCCCAGGGATTGGGTGTGTCCTGGCCCATCATGATCAGCCCCCCCCGTGGACCGCGCAGGGTCTTGTGCGTGGTGGTGGTCACCACGTGGCAATGGGGCAGTGGGTCGTTCAGCAGCTTGGCGGCGATCAGGCCGGCGGGGTGGCTCACATCGGCCAGCAGGATGGCGCCCACCTCATCGGCGATGGCACGGAAGCCGGCATAGTCCCAGTCGCGGCTGTAGGCGCTGGCGCCGCAGATGATCATCTTCGGGCGCTCCTTTCGGGCCATCTCCGCCACATCCTCCATGTGAACACGACCGGACTCCTGGCGCACGCCGTAGAAGGTGGCGCGGTAAAGCTTGCCACTGAAGTTCACCGGACTTCCATGGGTGAGGTGCCCGCCGTGGCTCAGGTCGAAGCCCAGGATGGTGTCACCGGGTTTCAGGCAGGCCAGCATCACGGCCGCGTTGGCCTGTGCGCCGCTGTGGGGCTGCACGTTGGCCCAGGTGGCGCCGAACAGGCGCTTCACCCGGTCGATGGCCAGGTTCTCCACCTGGTCCACGAACTCGCAGCCGCCGTAGTAGCGTTTGGCGGGGAGGCCCTCGGCGTACTTGTTCGTGAGCACGGAACCCATGGCCGACAGCACCTGTTCGCTCACGTAGTTCTCACTGGCGATCAGTTCCAGACCCTTGGTCTGCCGCCATTTCTCCTGTTCAATAAGGTCGAAGATCTCGGTGTCGCGTTGCATATCGGCTGGGTGTTGGTCCCGCCACGGGGCAGGGCGCCCAAAGGTAGAGGCCGCGCGCTAACGGGCGGTGGAGGGCTGCAGCAGCGATCCCGCCCAGAGCAGGAAGAGCACCACCGGGTACTGCAGGCCGTGCAGCACCTTCACCGACACCGCCTCCAGCGCGGGCACGCTGGCGGCCATGCCATGCAACAGCAGCGCCAGCAGGCCGAAAAAGAGGTAGCCCAGGAAGAGCGCCCGGGCATGCCGGTGGTCGCCCGCCAGCAGCCGTGCCAGGACGATGGCCAGGCCCAGCATCGCCCCCGAGAAGGCCAGGGCCAGCGACCATTTCAGCAGCAGCAGGGCCTGCAGGTCGAAGCCCTTCACCCAGCCACGGAAGAGCGAGTGGGCATAGGAGAAGGCCCGGCCATGGGCCACGAAGTCGATCTGGTAGTTCAGGTTCAGGAAGAGGAACTCGCGCACGGCACCCAGCAGCACACCGACCAGCAGCAGGGCGAGGATGGCTGAGCGGCGGAAGTGCATGGCGATCAGCTGGGCAACTTCGCCACCGGCGCAGGAGGCGATGAGAAGCGTTTCACCCAGATCCACCAGAGCAGGAACACCCAGCCGTAGACGATCACATAGAAGGTATAGTCGTGGTTGAAGTTCAGCAGCTCGTAGTCGATGGTGACCACGATGCAGAGCGCCGCGATGCGCAGCACGTTGATCAGGTGGATGGACAGCAGGCCCAGCACGGCGAACCAGGTCTTGTGTTTCCAAGGCCCCGGATAGGCCAGCAGGAAGATGAGGTAGACGGCGAAGAGGCCCACGCCGTTGCAGGGGTCGCCGATCCACAGCAGGTGCCCGCCCTGCACGCCCACGGTGCGGATCTGTTCGGCGTTGGTGGGTTCGGGGATCAGGGTGTATCCCAGCAGTTCCAGAAAGCCACCGGAGAGCCGGATCAGGTTGTCGATCACCGCGCGGTCCAGGAAACCGGCGGGGTGCAGCCACAGTTCATACAGCAGGTACCAAGCGGTATAGAGCACACCGGCGGTCAGGAGGAAACGAATGACGGGGTCCCGCTTCACCACCGTGGGGGTGGGAGGGGAGGGCATTACAGAGCGCGCTTGGCGGCCCGGCGCAGTTCCAAGGCCTTCTTACCGCCCAGGAGGGCGCCGGCGGCGATCAAGGCGGTGAGGCCACCGTCGATGGGAATGCAGGGCGGTGGCCAGCAGGGCGGCGGACCTCCCAAGGGCTGGGCCATCATCACGCCTGCGAACGGCACCGCCAAGGCAAGCAGGGTGAGGGTAAAGCGCAACGTATTCTTCATATCCATAGGAGCGGCTTCAAAAGTAGGCTATTGGGATGATATGCGCCAGCAGGGTCTGCCGTGAGTTTTCAACGGCCCCGTGCACAGTGCCCGGGAACGCTCGCCCGGCCGGGGCGACTATATTTGCCGACCCTTGCCCAAAGGGCTCCAGCGCGCACGGCTCACCGGTGCCGGTGGACCACGACCATGTCAGCACCCAAACCCCAACTGCGAGGCAGCATCATTGATGCGAAGGACCTGCGCTACTTCCTGCGCATCGCCTCGAAGAACTGGTACTTCCTGGTGGTGGCCCTGCTGCTCTCCCTGGTCCTGTCCTATCTCTACACCTACAAGCTCCCCAACATCTACGGGGCCAGCACGCAGATCCTCCTGAAGGACAAGGACTCCTACGATTACCAGTCGCAGGTGTACAAGAGCCTGGGCTATGCCGGGGTCTATGGCGACCTGGTGAACCAGAAGCGGGTGCTCACCTCCTACGATCTGATCGACAAGACCCTGAGCAAGCTGGACTTCGACGTGTCCTACTTCATCGTCGGCCGCTTCAAGACCTCGCAGGTCCATGGTACCCTGCCCTTTACGGTGAAGATCGAACTACTGGAGCCCAAGTTACAGGAGCAGATCTTCGACCTACGGATCCTGGACAAGGACCATTTCGAACTGAGCTTTGAGCACAATGGGGTGATCCAGAAGCGCAAGCATGCCTTCGATCAGGAGATCCATGACCTGCTGTACATCCTCACCGTGCAACGCACCCCCTGGATGGGAGAGGCCAGCATGGTCAATGTGGCCGCCACGGATTACCAATTCATCCGACATGCGCGTAGAACGCTGGTCGGTCGGTACAAAGCGAGGGTCAATGTGGAGAACCAGGACTTCACCACCATCCTGGAGGTGACCGTGGAGGACGAGGTGGAGTCGCGGGCCAAGATGTTCCTCGACACGCTCTCCAAGGTCTACATCGATTACACCCTGCAGAGCGAGTTCGACATCAACGACAATACGGTCACCTACATCGACAACCAGCTCGAAGAGGTGACCGTGATCCTGGACCGCCATGAGGACGAGCTCCAGAACTACAAGGAGAGCAAGGACATCCTGGACCTGTCGCGTGAAGAGGGACAGTTCTTCAATGAATTGGTGGGCTACGAGAGCCAGATCCGCCAACTGGACCTCCGCATCAAGTCGATGGAGTCCCTGGAGGATTATTTGCTCAATAGCGCTGACGAGCGCCTTCTTCCGCCGGCAGCCTTCATTGTCGACGACCCATTTCTTCAACAGACCTTGGAAGAGATGTACTCCATGCAGATGGAGCGCAACGAGATGTTGTTCGATGCTACGGAGGATCAAGTGGCCGTGGCACGGGTGGATTCCACGCTCCTGCTGAACAAGCTCAACCTGCTCACCTACCTCCGGAATTCCCGCGATGCGCTGCGCAGCAAGATCGGGGACCTGCGCGGACAAGTGGCGGACTATGAAGGCATGATCCGCAGCCTGCCCAAGAGCCAGCGCGACATCCTGAACATCCAACGGCGCCTGCAGGTGAACGAGAAGATGTACCTCTTCCTACTGGAGAAGCGCGCCAGCACCGTCATCGCCCGCGCAGGCATCATCCCCCAGACCAAGGTCATCGAGATGGCGCGCAGCCTGGGGGTGGTGCGGCCGGACAAGGCCAAGGTGGTCTACACCTTCATCCTGGGCGGCCTGCTGGTGGCGGCCATCGTCATCTTCGTGCGCATCCTGTTCTACGACCGCATCGAGAACGCCGACGAGCTCAAGGAGCTCACCTCTCTGCCCATCTACGGCGAGATCATCGCCAGCGAGAAGGCCGAGGAGAATTACGTGGTGGTGGACAGCGATCCGAAGGCGGCCATCACCGAGAGTTTCCGCACGGTGCGCACCAACCTGGAGTACATTCCGGGGACCGAAGGCCTGGGCAAGCTGGTCATGGTCACCAGCTACCGCCCCAACGAGGGCAAGACCTTCTGTTCAGTGAACCTGGCCGCCATCCTGGCCAAGGCGGGCAAGAAGGTGCTGCTGCTGGAGTTCGACCTGCACAAACCCAAGGTGGCCGCCGGCCTGGGCATGAACAGCGAAATGGGCTTGAGCAATTTCCTCATCGGCAAGGTGCCCTGGCGACAAGTGGTCCTGCCCACCCAGTTCGAGCATTTCTCCGTGATCCTGGCTGGCCCCACGCCGCCGAACGCCTCGGAACTGGTGCTGAGCAAACACCTCGAAACGCTCTTCTCCGAATCAAGGACGGAGTACGACTACGTGATCATCGATACGCCTCCCGTGGGCCTGATTACCGATGCGCTGCTGATGATGCGCCATGTGGACGCCACCCTCTTCGTGGTGAACACCCGCTTCGCCAGCAAGGACCATGTGAACAATGCCTTGGACATGCTCCAGGGCAATGCGGGCAAGAACACCGGCTTCATCCTCAACGGCGTGCGGATGAAGAAGAGCAAGTACTACTACAACACCAACTACGGCTACGGCTACCGCTATGCTTATGGCTACGGCAGTGGCTACGGTTATGGCTACGGCTATGGGCGCCGCTCCAAAAAGGACAAGGGGAACACGTCCTCCGGGAAGGACACCCGCGCCTAGCCCCCATGAAGCAGGTGAGATGAGCAGTGCCCAAGGTCTTCCTCCCCGCGTGGTGGTGTACACCCCACAGGCCATGTTGCGCGCGCCGGGGGCGATGTTCCGCGAGATGCTGGCGGACCTGCGTCGCTCGCGCGAACTGGCCTGGCGCCTGGCGGTGCGCGACATCAGCGCGCAGTACCGCGCCTCCGTCCTCGGTTACCTCTGGGCCTTTATCACGCCCCTGGTCACCACCCTCATGTGGGTCTTCATGAGCACCGCCGGTGTGGTGAAGGTCTCCGACACCGGCATGCCCTACGCGGTCTTCGTGTTCACCGGCACCATGCTCTGGCAGATCTTCACCGAGTCCATCACCATGCCGCAGGCCCAGGTGACCTCCTCACAAAGCATGGTGGTCAAGCTCAATTTCCCTCGTGAGGCCTTGATCCTCGCCGGCATGCTCAAGGTGCTCTTCGGCGTCCTCGTCAAGGCGGCCGTGCTGGTGCCCGTGGTGCTCTTCTTCGGGGTGCTGCCCGATGTGCACCTGCTGCTCTTCCCACTGGCTCTGCTGGCCCTCGTGCTGGTGGGCACCTCCATCGGCCTGCTGCTGGTGCCGGTGGGGACACTCTATTCCGACGTGGGCCGCTTTGTGCCCATGGCCACCCAGTTCCTCATGTACGTCACCCCCGTGGTCTATGCCATGCCGAAGAGCGGCCTGCTGGCTACGTTCTTCCAGGCCAACCCCTTGTCGGCGCTCATCCTCACAGGCCGTGCCTGGCTCACCGGTTCGGCCAGTCCCATGCTCATAGAGTTCCTGCTGGTGGTGGCCGTGGCCGCTGTGCTGCTGCTCCTGGGCTGGGTGCTCTACCGCCTGTCCATGTCCGTCCTGATCGAACGAATGGGTTCCTGAACGACGATGGAGAAGGAAGTGCTCATACGGGTGGAGGGGGTCAGCAAGAAGTACTGCACCGATCTGCGGCGCTCCCTGCGTTATGGCATGCAGGACATGTTCGGTGAACTGCGCGGCAAGCCCCGTGGTCACGAACTTCGGGCACAGGAGTTCTGGGCCGTGAAGGACATCGACCTGGAAGTTCGCCGCGGCGAATGCCTGGGCCTCATCGGCCATAACGGAGCGGGAAAGACCACCCTGCTGCGCATGCTGAACGGCCTGGTGAAACCCGATACCGGGCGCATCGAGATACGCGGCCGCGTGGGTGCGCTCATCGCCCTGGGCGCCGGCTTCAACCCCATCCTCACCGGGCGGGAGAACATCTACGTGAACGCCTCTGTGCTGGGCCTGCGAAAGGCCGATGTCGCCGCCCGCATCGAGGAGGTCATCGACTTCTCCGAGATCCGCGATTTCATCGATACGCCGGTGCGCAACTACAGCTCGGGTATGACCGTGCGCCTGGGCTTCTCCGTGGCAGCGCTGATGCTGGAACCCGACATCCTCTTCCTGGACGAGGTGTTGGCCGTGGGCGACATGGCATTCACCCTGAAATGCCTGAACCTGATGCGCTCCATCATGGACCGCACCGCCTGCGTCTTCGTATCGCACAACATGCCCTTGGTCTCCAGCTTCTGCACTCATGCCCGCATGATGCACAAGGGCCAGTTCATCACCGCGCCCGATGAGCCCATGGCCGATGTGATGAACCGCTACGTGGCGCTGGCTCCCACTTTGCGCTCCCACTTCGGCGATGGGGCCGAGGTCAGCGCCCAGCTTCTGTCATCACGCGGGCGCACGGTGGACGGTGCCGAGACCATCCACCAAGGCGACGAGATGATCCTGGAGGTGGAGTGCACCGTCTCAGAGCCCGCCACCATTTTCTTCGTGATCAAGACCCAGGGCACCGTACCGCTCGTCCACTACGTAGTGGAGGAACAGGGCCAGGAAAAGGTCTTTGCAGCGGGGCAGCACACCTTCACCCTCAACCTGGGCCGGGCGGACCTCAATTCCAGCAATTATGGTCTAGGAGTGACCGTTCGCCGGGCATCCGACCATGCCGTTATGGGCAAACGGGATGGACTCCTGGATCTGGTGGTGAAAGCTGATCTGGTGACCTGGTCGCACATGGTGCGTAGGGCGTCCATCATCCCGGGGCACGGAACGCCCGATGCCTTACCGCAGTTTCTTGCCACTAGACAAGGTGGCGAACCGGCATGAGCCTGCACGACCACATCCGACCATGGGTGCAAAAGGTCTTTGCCGATAGACCGACTCAACCCATCCATGCCCGGATGCCGAAGATCTTTTGCGTGGGGCGGAATAAGACCGGGACCACTAGCCTTAAGAAGGCCTTTCAAGATCTGAAATATGTCGTGGGTGATCAGCGTACGGCGGAGGATCTTTATGACAGGAATTACTTCGCTCGTGAGTTCGCTCCCATCATCGCCTATTGCCGAAGTGCACAGGTCTTTCAGGACGTACCCTTTAGCTGTCCTCATCTCTTCGTGGCCTTGGATCAGGCCTTTCCTGGAAGCAAATTCATCCTCACCGTGCGGGATGATGCAGATCAGTGGTATAGCTCCTTGACACGCTTTCACGCCAAACTTTGGGGGACGGATGGTGCCCCACCGACCGCCGATCAATTACGGGCAGCGCCGTACATCCGCACCGGATGGGCCGCGAACCTGATCGAGCTATACGGCACCACCGAGGCCGAGCCCTATCACCGCGAGACCCTGATCGCCCACTACGAGCGTCACAATACGGCCGTGCGTGAGTATTTCCGCCACCGACCACAGGACTTGCTGGAGATCAATGTATCAGCGCCGGACAGTTACCAGGCCTTTATCAACTTCCTCGGTGTACGTTCGCCATTCGATTCCTTCCCTTGGGAGAACAAGACCTGATCCCGGAACCCCGGCAACCGCGCAACACCATGGCTAACGAGGCGAACGAGCCCATCTATGTCACCCGCACCTTCCTGCCTCCGCGGGCGGAGTATGATGCCTGGTTGGACAAGGCCTACGCCAGCCACGTGCTCACCAACAATGGTCCCATTCACCGCGAGCTGGAGGAGACCCTGCGTGCCCGCTTTGATGTGCCCCACCTGCGGCTGATGGCCAACGGCACCCTGGCGATCCAACTGGCCATCCGCGCCTTGGGCGTCACGGGCAAGATCATCACCACGCCATTCAGCTACGTGGCCACCACCAGCGCCATCCTCTGGGAAGGCTGCGAACCGGTCTTCGTGGACATCGAGCCCCGCACCTGTTGCATCGACCCCACGCTCATCGAAGCGGCGATCACCCCGGACACTACCGCCATCCTGGCCACCCACGTCTACGGCATCCCCTGCGATGTGGAGGCCATCGACGCCATCGCCAAGCGCCACGGCCTGAAAGTGATCTACGATGCCGCGCATGCCTTTGATGTGCAGGTCAAGGGCAGGAGCATCTTGGCCTACGGCGATGCCAGCACCCTCAGCTTCCATGCCACCAAGCTCTTCCACACCGTGGAGGGCGGCGCTGTGGTGCTGCACCAGGAACAGCACGACAAGGACCTGCGCCTGCTGCGCAGCTTCGGGCACATCGGGGATGAGCACTTCAGCCTGGGCATGAACGCCAAGATGAGCGAGGTGCATGCCGCCATGGGCATGGCAGTGCTGCCGCATGTGGAACGCATCAAGGAACAGCGGGCAGCAGTGATCGAACAGTACGATAGGGCGCTCACTGGACTCTTCGCTCGGCCGGAGGTTCCCGTCGGAATGGCGTACAACCAAGCCTATTACCCGGTGTTCGCGAGCGATGCCCAACAGCGTGAACGAATGGAAGGGGCGCTGAAGGAAGGTGGAGTGTTTTCGCGACGCTATTTCTACCCCTCGCTGGATACACTTCCCTATGTCACATCCACGCCTTGTACCGTAAGTCGTTCCGCGAGCGACCGGGTGATCTGCCTGCCGCTTTATCCTGAACTGAACCAGGCACAGATCGATCACATCGTGTCCATCTTATCCCGCGTTTCTTGAACCCTATAGATCTGCAGGCAACGAGAAGGCTTGCGGTCATGCAGCCGTATCTGTTCCCGTACATCGGGTACTACCAGCTCATTGCTGCGGTGGATCGTTTTGTCATCTATGATGATGTGAACTTCATCAAACAGGGGTGGATCAACAGGAACAACATTCTGGTTAACGGAGCCCCCTATCGGTTCGCCATTCCCATCCAGAGCATGAGCTCATTTACGGCGATCAGTGAAGTACTGGTGGATCCGCGCGCCTACCCAGCGTGGCGGGAGAAATTCCTGAAGACCTTGACCCAGGCCTACGCGAGGGCCCCCCATTTCCAAGGGACCATGGAATTGGTGCAGCGTGTATTGGACCCTATAGCTACTCATGTCGTTCAGTTGGCCCGTTCCAGTGTCGAGGCCGTGTCTGATCATTTGGGGATCCCCACCACCATTGTTCCGAGTTCCTCGACATACGGGAACAATGCGTTGAAGGCTCAGGAACGGATATTGGACATCTGCCGACTGGAGGGCGCAGACCACTACATCAACGCACAGGGAGGGGTGGATCTGTACGACCGGGTCGCGTTCAAGGATCATGGCTTCAACTTGTCGTTCCTTCAACCGGTCATTTCATCCTATCCGCAAGGAAAGTCTGCCTTCGTGCCTGGTCTTTCCATCATTGATGTCCTGATGTTTAATTCTCAGGATACTGTGCGGGCCATGGTGATGGACACCCAACTTAGTTGAGATCATGCTTCCTCCCCAACTCCTTGCGATACACAGCGTTCCCCGCTCGGGCTCTTCCTGGTTGGGGCAGATCTTCAAAAGCTCACCACACGTTGAGTTCCGCTTTCAGCCCTTGTTCTCATACGCGTTCAAGGGTCGATTGGGTCCGACAAGCAGCGCAGGAGACATCCGTCGGTTCTTTGAGGATATTCAGGCCACCACCGACGATTTTGTGCTTCAGAAGGACCGCTCGATACATGCGGACTATCCGGAGTTGGAGGAGCGTAGCGAAGTGACCCATCTGGTCATGAAGGAGGTGCGCTACAACCACATCGTGCGGAACATGGTCGAACAGCTCCCGGAGCTGAAGGTCATTGGACTGGTGCGGCACCCCTGTGCCGTATTGGACAGTTGGATCCATGCTCCGCGCGAGTTCAAGCCCGAGTGGTCCGTGGAGGAACAATGGCGGAGCGGGGCCTTGAAGAATCAAGGCAGGCCGGAGGAGTTCTTCGGCTACGACAAATGGAAGGAGGTGGCTGAGCTCTTCGTGGATCTGGAGGCCAGCCGTCCGGAACAAGTGAAGGTGGTCCGGTATGCCGACCTGAACGCGGACCCCATCGCGACGGTGAAGGACCTGTTCTCTTTCTGTGGATTGGAATGTGGTAAGGAGACCGAGTCCTTCATCCGGGCCAGTCGTAGCAAGGAGGGTACGGACGCCAACAGCGTCTATCGACTCGAAAGACCGGATGATGCCTGGAAGGCCCGCTTGCCCGGCCATATATCAGAGGCCATCATCGCTGATCTGAAGGAAGGCCCCCTGGCCCGTTTCCTGGTCTGAAGGGGATGGCCCGGCTTTCTCCGGAATGGCAGTAGCTTGCCTGTGTCCCGTCAGCATGAACCGTACAAGCGGACCTCTCGTCAGTGTAGTGGTCACCACCTACCAGCATGCCGCCTACATCGCCGCCTGCCTGGACGGGATCTTGGCGCAGCGCACTGACTTTGCGGTGGAGGTGCTGGTGGGCGAGGATGAGAGCACGGACGGCACACGGGCGATCTGCCAGCGGTATGCGGTGCGCCACCCCGACCGGATCCGTCTATTTCTGCGGCAACGCAAGGATGTGATGCACATCGGCGGGCGCGCCACGGGCCGTGCCAACCTCCTGCACCTGTTGGGGGAAGCCCGCGGGACCTTCATCGCGCTGTGCGAGGGGGACGATGTGTGGACCGATCCGGACAAGCTGGCCCGGCAAGTGGCAGCGCTTCACGCGGACCCGCAGGCCATGGGCTGTTTCACCAACGTGCTGAACTGCTCCGCAGAGCAGAGCTCGCCCTATTTCGAGGACGGGGTCACGCGCGTGCCGCAGTCCATGGTCACGGAGCGCGATGTGGTGCTGGTACACGGCGTGCCTACCTGCAGCTTCCTGTGCCGCCGCTCGGCCCTGTTCCCGCTGCCCCCGGGCCTGTGGCATTCGCCGGTGGCGGACAGTCTACTGTTCCCACATGTGGCGCGGAGCGGTCATTTGCTGTACCTGCCGCTGGTGACGGCGGTGCGCCACGTGCACGCGGGGGGCATCAGTTCCATGAAAGGGCCGCTGGAACGCCTACGGGTGGAACTGGACAGCCTGCCCTTCATCGATGCCGTGTCCGGCCATCGCTATTCCGCAGAGCTGAAGGAGCGGGGCCGCAAGGCACTGCTCAGCAACTGGGCCACTGCCCTCCGGACCCACGACGGTCCCCTGGCCCGCTATTGCTGGCGGCGCATCGCTCCGGACCGGCATGCACATGGCTGGAACCTGAGCACCACCCTACGGAACGGCCTGACCGCTATGGGTTTTGGTGGCTGGTAAGGGCCTGGGCACAAGCGCAAGGAAGGGCGCTCACCGACCGGGAATGGTCGCATCCATTGCATCCCCAAAGCTCCCCGAGGGCGCGTATGATGGGAAACGGAACGACAAGAACACAGAACTTCCTGATCCCGACACGGAACATACTGATCCCGACACGGAGCATACTGATCCCGACACGGAACAAAACGATCCCGACGCGGAACATACAGATCCCGACATGGAACATACTGATCCCGACACGGAACATACTGATCCTGACACGGAACATACTGATCCTGACATGGAACATACTGATCCTGACATGCGTCGGAAGGATCCCGAAACGGAACATAGGAACTCCGACGGGCGTCACAAGGACGCAAACGGGGAACAGATGGGCTCGACAAAAGGTGGGGTGCGTTAGCTCGAGCGTGCAGGAAGCGGATAAGGCCAAGCCCAACCAGGGAAGTTGGACTCCGGCCCCGGCGTTCCCCGTTCCACTTCGTTCCTTTGCGGCGTAATGAGCCCAAAGGTCCCTGTCGTCAGCGTGGTGGTGCCCACCTACCAGCACGCCGCCTATATCGAACAGTGCCTGGAGGGCATCCTGATGCAGAAGACCAGCTTTCCGGTGGAGATCCTGGTGGGTGAGGATGAGAGCACGGACGGTACGCGGGAGATCTGTGAACGATATGCAGCCCAGTACCCTGATAAGATCCGGCTGTTCCTTCGCGATCGAAAGGATGTCATGATGATCATGGGGCAGGCAACGGGGAGAGCCAATCTCCAGCGTTTAATGCAGGAAGCACGGGGGAAGTATGTGGCTCTTTGCGAAGGGGATGATTATTGGATCGACCCCATGAAATTGCAACACCAGGTGGGAGCGATGGAAGCTGACCAGCTCTCGGCAGCTTGCTTTACTGGAGCTTGGCGAGAGACGGACGGTAACCGTTCTCTTTTCTACGATGGTCGTTTTGCAACCACACCTGCAGGTTCAGTCGAGTTGACCGATTTTCTGGTCGGACAGGCCATACCCTTATGTACGGTTCTGGTCCGGCGTGGTCTTCTTTTTCCCTTGCCCGAACAGTGGTACGTAGCACCGGGAGGGGATACAGTGCTATGGGTTCATCTACTTCGTAAAGGGCCTTTTACATTTCTTCCTGAAGTGACTGCTGTTTACCGTGTTCATCCGGGTGGGATATTTTCCATGCGCCGGGCTTCACATAAGCTGCGGGCGAGGATCATGAATTTGCAATTGGTTGAGACCATGGTCGGAGAGCCGTACGGTGCACTGGTTGCCACCCGGCTCCGCAAGCTGTTACTTCAAGGTTGGGATGTGTCACAGAAGGAGCATGACACAGAACTGGCCCGCCTGACATGGAAGGGCTTGCTAAAGCATCGATCTTGGGCGGGTTGGAACCTTGCCACCACAACAAGGAACTTTGGAAAGGCGTACATACCCAAGGTGGAAAAATATTTGTCCAGAATTCTTGAAAGTAAGGGATAGACGGGCTTCATATTCGTTGTCAAGGGTATGTGGATTCTTTTGTTCGACCTGGAATCGATCCAACTTGAAGTGGTCAATGATTCTTTATGGATATTACGGAGCTCCCGCCATGTTGATATCGGCCTTGGTTTACATCACCCCAAGGACTCCATTATCAGGCTTAAGCGTTAAGTTGTCCGTAGGGTAGTCCGAAGAACCGGTTTTGCCGAAGTTGGTCATCGGGGTTGAGTTGGACCATGGTTCTTGGGGTGGCCTTGGGGGCTGTTGACAGGCCATTTCCGGCCCGACAGGTCACACGATCCCCACGGATGATGTGGGTA
>JBGTAJ010000199.1:0-39106 GCA_041749915.1 Flavobacteriales bacterium | reverse complement strand
GCGCATATACAAGCGCATCGGCCAGCAGCCGCGAATGCCGCCCATTGCCGTTCGCGAAGCAGTGGATGCACACGATGCGGTGTTTCACACGAACGGCCAGTTCATCCGGTGGATAGCTTGCGTGCTCCACCCAGTAGCGCGCGTCGTCGAGCAATTGGCGCAGGTCTGTAGCGATGCGCACGGGATCCACACCGATGTTCTTCTCCGTCCTGCGGAACTGGCCGGCCCACTTCCACACCTCGTTGTACATCTCTGTGTGCAGGCGCTTGATGAAGGTGTCGGTGAGGATGACATCAGGTTTGCGGTTGCGCGCGAACGCCCATTGTCGGCCGAGTTCGATGTTGTGGTGCTCCAGTTCATCGAGCTGCGCGCGGGTCGTGATCCAGTCAGCACGCAAGTCGAGCTTTTCGTCCTCGTCCAGGTCGGTGCTGCCGCCGGTGAACTCCCACGTCAGTCCCATAATTGCTTGGGCATTTCGCGGCGCAACTCATCGGCCTTTTCGGCGATCGCTTCTTTCAGGCGTTCATCGGAAACAGCTTGCCCTTCCAGTTTCATCGTCTGGTGCGTGCGCAGTGCGATTTCCGTGGCCATTGCTATTGCGCGGCGGTGTATGAGTTTCTCCAACGATCCATCCTTAGGCACAAGTGCGTAGACCAAGCGCATGTCCAAGGCCTCGGCCGCCCTGCTGAGCAGTTGCAGGCTGAGGCTGCCATCGGCTTCGCGGAGCTCCAGTCGTTTCGCTCCTTCGGCCGTCATTCCCATTCGGGTCCCGAGTGTCTTGAGCGTCATGCCCAGCGCTTTACGCACGGTAGCGATCCACCCCACCGACGGAGGTTCCGGGAAAGGTCGGGGCAACTGCGCCAGTTGCTTATCCAGCTGCTGAACGCGGAGTTTGAGGACAATAGACATGACGGATACGTTAGGATATGAGCAACAAATGTAAACGTATACGTTGAATATGATGCCTATTGTTTCAACGTATATAGTGATAAATGTGCCGGTCGGCATCACAGCCCGAAGGAGTTCGTGAACTTCCCGGCGAGGCTGTAAGCTTCCTTCACAGCCCCCGCTCCTCCACCATCCGCTTGAACCGCTGCGCCAGCTCGAAGCCTTCCTTTCGATACGGCGCGAGCAAACCCGCATCAGCCTTGAAGCTCACCTTCCGCTCCCAGAAACCGAAGAGCAGGAGCGGGCAATAGCCGGAGTACTGCACATTGTCATCCTTCGTTGTGACCTCGAAGACGATCAGTGAACCGCCCGTTGCTTCCTTATGGAACGTGATATGGTCCTTCCGCTCGCGAAGCTTGTACACCAGCATGTGGCCCCTGTTGAACGTGGTGATGCGTGCGGTGGGACCGTCGAATTGTACCTGCGTGAAGCCCTGTCCTTGGAACCATTCTTCCACAGGACCGGGTAGCGCGGGTCGCTCGCTCATGATCACAGTTCGTGTGCTTGTGTCCTGAACAAGGATAGAGCTACTTCGTCTCGATCGCAAGCGCCAGCTCATTCAACTTCACCACCGAGTTCCAGTTGCGCGCGGTGTTCACCACGCCCAATCCTTTGTCGAATTTGGCGGCCAGTTTGGAAGTTCCGAATCCGGACGGGGTGTGGATGTAGGCCACGTCGTATCCACCGAAACGGTCGGAAGGGCCACCCTTCACCACCTTGAGTTGCTCGCCTTCCACAGCTACGGCAAGCAGTGCTTTCATCGCAGCGGGTGTCGGCGTTCCCTCCAACAGTGCGGCATGCAACAGCGATGGTGTTGCGCTTGCATTCGGGAACGGGTTGCTATCCATCACCGCCTTCCATTCCGCGGCTGTGGGCGCGAAGATGGCCTTATCGAACGCGAACTTCTTCTTGCAGATGGCGGCCACCTTGGCGATGGTCTCCTCCCGAGAAAGCACACTCCGCACCAAGGCGTTGCCGCTGCTGATGTAGGTGGTGGCGTCCTTGAAACCCGCTTTGGTCAAGGCTTCCTTCAGTGGACCAACGGGCAATTTGGTAGCGCCGCCAACGCCGCGGAAGAGCAGGAGGTAGGTGGTGAGAGCGGGCTTCATCACTCTTTCACGAAGCGGCTGCTCAGCACATCGTCCCCGGTATTGATCCGTATCATGTACATGCCCGGTTTCAGCGCACGGACATCGAGGTTGTACGAGGTGTCGCTCGTGCGGTCGATCAGCACGGAACGACCTTGTGTATCGTACACCGTGATATCCGCTGCTGTGCCTTTGCTGCGCGTGATCCG
Organism: Flavobacteriales bacterium; assembly: GCA_041749915.1. Classification (GTDB taxonomy): domain Bacteria; phylum Bacteroidota; class Bacteroidia; order Flavobacteriales_F; family PHOS-HE28; genus PHOS-HE28. The sequence continues at coordinate 36,861 of JBGTAJ010000199.1, read as the reverse complement.
CAGGACGTCCGTTGCCGGGTTCGGTGCGATGCGCAGGTCTTCGACGGTGTTGGTTCCGACTGCTGTGCTGATCACCTGTACGGCGGCCGATGGCGCCGAAACGCAACCGGGCCCTTCGGTAACGATGACGTGGTAGTTGCCCGGATCAATGGCTTCCACGCACAGGTCGTTGCCATCCGGAATGGGCTCACCGTTCAGGAACCACTGCACCGTGCCGGAGGTGTTGGTACACAGGTACGAACCCGTTGCGTTGATCACCGGCACGTACACCGCTTGTGGGCAGCTGACCTGTGCCCGGAAGATGTCGCCGTTGTTGCAGCCGATGACGATGGCGCCATCCACCCATGCCGCATCGCCCACGCTCGCGTTCAGGATCTCCGGCAGGAAGTTCTCCCACGTGATACCGCCATCCACGGAACGCACGGTTTGGCCGGAGAAGCCGACCGCGTATCCCGTATCAAGATCAGTGAAGAAGATGCTCATCGTATTCTGCGGTGTGCCGCCCATGGAGGTCCATGTATCACCGCCGTCGGTGGTGCGGAAATTCTTCGTCCATCCGTGCAGTGCATCGAGGAAGAACACGGTGTGGCTGCCACCCATGGGCTGCAGGGGCGTCCACGTTATCCCGCCGTCGATGGTGCGGTAGTTGTCGCCATACTCGCCCACCGCGTAGCCTTGCAGCTGGTCCACGAACCACAGATCGCTGATGGTGATGTTGCCCACGTCGAGCACACGGGTCCAGCTCGCGCCTGCGTTGGTGCTGTGGTAGATACCACCGTTCACAGCGCCACCCCCCACGATGTGCGTGTTGGCATCGAAGCTCCATGTGCAGCGGATCGCCACATTCGGGCCGGTCACGGCCGTTCGTGTGGCAAATCCATCGGTAGTGCGTGCGAAGGCACCACTGCCGCCACCCAGGCATCCGAAGCCCTCCGATGTAAGGTGAATCCCCAGCCCGCCGCCCCCGGCCTTGCTCCAGTGCCTTCCTCCATCGGTCGTGCGCAGGAGCCCGTTCTCGAAACCACCCATGGTCAACCAGCCAATGGCCGCGCCGGTATCAGCATCCATGAAGCCCATCTTGTTGATGCGCGTATGCCAGGTACCATCCACCAGCACTTCCCAGGTATTGCCCATATCGGTGCTGCCGTGAATGCGTCCGTTGGTTCCGAGTACCACCTTGCCGCTCGGTGTAAGCGCTACGCTCTGATGGTTGGTGGGTCCGGCCTGGATCAACGTCCAGGTAAGACCGGCATCGGTGCTCCGGAGCAAGCGCCCGAAGGCGCCGCAGGCGAGCATGGTGTTCCCCTGCACGGCAAGGTCCACCATGGAATAGGTCGTGTTCGTCGGTATCGAATCCCAGGTGACACCGCCATCCGTTGTCCGGATCACTTCACCGGCGTTGCCCACGCCAACGCCAAGCTGTGCATCGTAGAAGTGGATGTCCTGGATCAGTACCAATTGATCGAAAGGTCCCACGCCCTGCCAGGTGAGTCCGCCATCGATGCTCTTCAACATTTCGCCGGCATAGCAGCTCGCATACCCCACTTCCGTGTCCACGAACTGGATCGAAGTCATGTAGTTGTTCGTGGGCTGTCCGCTGGCCATCAAGGCCCAGGTCACGCCAGCATCGGTGCTGCGGTAGATCTTACCGCTTTCCGTACCGATCCAGCCGAGCGTGTCGTTGAGGAAGAACACACAGCTGATGGCGCCGAAGGTCGGGTTCAGGCTGGTGGTGGTCGTTGCGAAGCCATCCATGGTCCGGATCACCGTTCCGCTGCCTGCCACCACGATACCGCGTTGTTCATCCCACATGAACATGGCGCGTGGTTGGCTTGAGATGTTGTTCGCCAGACGTGTCCAATGCGAGCCGCCATCATCGGTGCGCTGGATCGCCCCCAGTGGCCGGTCGATCGCATAGCCCACCAGGTCGCTCACCATTTGGATCCCCGGCAATTCGCTCCGGGTCTTGATGGGGGTGTTCAATTCCCATTGTTGGGCGAACGAAGATCCAGAGAGAATGGCGAGGACGAGCGTTAGGATGGTGCGCATGAGCAGGTAAAGCTAGTGCGGTGGTGAGCAGTACACATCGAGCTTCAAGAGGTTCGATCTACGCTTGGAAGGATAGCCTCGGTGGCGCGATGGAACGTATTGCTCGAAGGATGTGCATTTAGCTCAACCTTCACCCACAATTATTCCTTCATGGCCTTCTCCACCATCGCCTTGCTGCCGATGAACAGCGGACAGCGCTGGTGCAGCTCGGTGGGCTTGAGGTCCAGGATGCGGGTGGTACCGTCCGTGGCCATGCCGCCGGCCTGTTCCACGATCATGGCCAGCGTGTTGGCCTCGTAGAGCAGACGAAGTTTGCCCTTGGGCGCCTTCTTCGTGGCCGGGTAGAGGTAGATGCCGCCCTTCAGCAGGTTGCGGTGGAAGTCGGCCACCAGACTGCCGATGTAGCGACCGCTCATCTGCTGGCGCTTGCAGTCGTCGATGTAGTTGCGCACGCCTTCGCTGAACTCGTAGTAGTTGCCCTCGTTCACGCTGTAGATCTTCCCTTCAGAGGGTGTCTGCATGTTCGGGTGGCTCAGGCAGAACGTTCCGATGCTGGGGTCCAGCGTGAAGCCGTTGACGCCGTGCCCTGTGGTATACACCAGCATGGTGCTGCTACCGTAGATGATGTAGCCTGCCGCCACCTGGGCGCTGCCGGACTGCATGAAGTCCTCCATCGTGGCGCTCGGGCCTTCGCTGATACGCCGGTAGATGCTGAAGATGGTGCCGATGCTCACGTTCACATCGATGTTGCTGCTGCCATCCAGCGGGTCCATGGCCACCACGTACTTGCCACCGTTGTCGAAGTGCACGATGTCGTCGTTCTCCTCGCTGGCCACGGCGCACACCATGCCCTGGCTGCGCAGGAGGCGGATGAAGATGTCGTTCGCGTAAACGTCCAGCTTCTGTTGCTGTTCGCCCTGGATGTTCTCCGTGCCCTGTGCGCCGATGATGTCCTCGGCCAGTCCGGCCTTGTTCACCTCGCGGTTCACCATTTTGCCCGCCAGGCGGAAGCTGGTGAGCAATTGGCTCAGCTCTCCGGTGGCGTAGGTGAATTCGTTCTGGCGTTCAGCGATGAACTCGGCGAGGGTCTTGATGATTGCCATGTGATAGGAAGATCGGGTGCTCAGGGGTCGGAAAATGACCCCTGCCTACCGATGTGGTGCAAAGATGCGAAGAGCATGTGTGGTGGACCGGTCGGTCGGTCCTTTCTTTGCAGGCATGGACGTGATCATCCGCCGGGCGCAGGCCGCTGATGTGGCCCGCATGTTGGAATTGGTTCAGGAGCTGGCGTTGTTCGAGCGGGCGCCCGAGGAGGTGACCGTGACCCAGGAGCACATGCGCGATGCCGGCTTCGGAAGCAACCCCGTGTGGGTGGGCTGGGTGGCCGAACTGGAAGGAACGATCGTGGGCATGGCCGTGTGCTATGAGCGCTATTCCACCTGGAAGGGCCGACGCCTGTATCTGGAGGATATCATTGTGACCGAGCGTGCCCGGGGACAACGTATCGGTGATAGCCTGTTCCGCCAGTGCGCCGCATACGCCGTGGAGAAGGACTACTCCGGAATGTTGTGGCAGGTGTTGGATTGGAACACCGATGCCATCCGCTTTTATGAGCGCTTCGGCGCGGCGTTGGATCCCCAATGGGTCAACGGGTCACTTGCTTCGGAACAGTTGAAAAAGATCGCCAGGTCATGAAAGTGTTCAAGTTCGGTGGTGCCAGTGTGAAGGACGCTGCCGGTGTTCGCAATGTGGCCAGGGTGCTGAAGCACTTTGCCGGAGAGGAGGTCCTTATCGTGGTGAGCGCCATGGGGAAGACCACCAATGCCCTGGAGACCCTGGTGTGGGACTGGCGTGCGGGCAGGGATGTACAGGCACAGTTGAGCGCACTGCGGGACGGGCACCTGAAGGTCCTGCGGGAGGTGGTGCCCGGTTTCGAGGAGGCGGAGGCCTGGGTGCTGGAGAGCTTTGAGGAACTGGAGGAACTGTTGGGAGGCACGCCCACCGACAAGCCCGATCAGGACTATGACCAGGTGGTGTGCTACGGCGAGCTGTGGAGCACCATGATCGTCAGTGCCTTCCTGAGCGAGGAACTGGACGGTTGCTCGTGGATGGATGCGCGGGACCTGGTCCGTACCGATGGACTTTACCGCAATGCCCGGGTGGATTGGGAGGCCAGCGCTGCGCTCGTGAAGGAGAGTTTTCCCTGGGAGGAGGGCAGCGACCGGGTCGAGTTTCCGGTGGTCACTCAGGGATTCATCGGGGCCACGGAGGAGGGTTTCACCACCACCCTGGGGCGCGAGGGCTCCGACTTCAGCGCGGCCATCTTCGCCTACCTGCTGGATGCGGACAGTGTGACCATCTGGAAGGATGTTCCTGGGATGTTCAACGCCGATCCGAACCGCTTCCCGGATACCAGGCTGCTCGCACACATCAGTTACCGTGAGGCCATCGAGCTGAGCTACTTCGGCGCCAGTGTGATCCACCCACGCACATTGCAGCCCTTGCAGCAGAAGCACATTCCGCTCTACGTGCGCTCCTTCGTCGACCTGCAGGCACCGGGAAGCATCATCGATGACCACAGCGAGAACGATTCCCTGATCCCCTCGTTCATCGTCAAGCCGGCACAACTGCTGATCAGCATCACCCCTCGGGACCTCAGCTTCATCGTTGAGGAGAATCTCAGTGGGATCTTCCGCCTATTCGCGCAGCGCAACGTACGCATCGACCTGATGCAGAACAGCGCACTGGCCTTCAGTGTGGTGGTGGATGACAGCCCGCGGTCCCGTGCGCTCATCGAAGAGCTGCGCAAGGATTACGAGGTGCGCTACAATGAGGGCTGCGAACTGGTCACCGTGCGTCATTTCGATGAGCCGACGCTTGCTCAGCTCACCGCAGGGAGGGAAGTGCTGATCGAGCAACGGAGCCGGAGCACCGCCCGCTTCGTGGTGAAGTAGCCCGGACCCGGGCGGTAGTTTTGTACCATGATGCGTTCCGCTTATCGCTTCCGCGCTGCCGTGTGGCTGCTTCTCTTCATGGGCACCATGGCCGGCGTTCCTGCCCAGGATATGGAGCGCGAGCAGTTGAAACAGGCGATCGAAGAGCATTGGTCGCGCATCCGTACAGCTGATTCCACGGGTGATGCACGCGAGGCGGCGCGCCAACGGATCATGCTGGCGCCCTTGGTGAAGGCGGTGGAAGCGAGGAAATTGTACGAGCAGGCTGCAGCGATCGCGGATAGTGCGGAACTGGTGGAGGATGAGGAATTGCGCGCCCGACAGGGCCTCATGGAACTCCACCGGGCCAAGGGGAATTGGCGTGCGGCATACGAGGAGGGGGCGAGGATCATCGAGCTCACGGCACAGTGGCAGCAACGACAGGCCCTTCTCGCCCTGGATGAGGAACAGGCGCTGGGTCAGCGCGCTGTCGCCCAGCGTGACAGTGTCCTGGTGGATCTTGCAGCGGTACGCAATGATGCAGCGCTTCAGTTGGAGGCATTGCGCCAACAGCAGGAGACCTGGAAATGGGCTTTGATCATGGTCGCCCTTATCGGAGCGCTGATGCTGGCAGCCTTCGTATGGTCCAACGGGCGTTCCCGGATGCGAATGCGGGCCGACATCGAGGCCCTGCGTGCAGAGCTCGCTGCATCGAGGGTGCAACCAATGAACCGTGTCCGTGAGCGCCCGACCCCACCATCGGGCGTTACACTGGATGCGGCACCAGTTCTCGAAGCACCCGGGCCGATCATTGCGAAGGAGCCGGACCGGTTGGTCCTCGAGATCTTCCGGACCTCGGCGCCGGAACGCTTGAGCACCCTGAAGCAGGCGCGCGCCAAGGGGGATACGGACAAGGTGGTACGTGTGGTCCACACCCTCAAGCCACAGCTGGTGGCCTTGAATCCCGGTCGCTTCGGCCCTTTGTGCGCGTCCCTCACGGAACCCGGTGCGTCAGGTGATCGGATGCGTTGGAACGCCGACCTGGACCGTTTGGAACAGGGGCTTCAGCAACTGTTGGGCTGAGCGCTCAGCGCACGCCTTCCAGTGCGCGCATCACACGGTCCGGATAGTCACTGATGACCCCATCCACGCCCAGGGCGAGCATGCGGTCGATGTCCGCCGGTGCGTTCACGGTCCACACCACGAGCTCGATGTCCTTGGCCCGCAGTGCTTTCAGGAGGCCCTCGTCGGCCTGGCTGAAATGTGGGCTGTAGGCCCGGGGGGCGAAGGACAGACGGGCCAGGTTCTTCTCCAGGCCATCGTTGTTCTCCACCAGCAGGGCAATGGCAAGGTCCGGACGGTCGGCATGCACCGCTTCCAACACCGCCGGGTCGAAGGACTGGACGATGCAGCGGTCCGAGATGCCGAGGGAATCGATGGTGGCGATCACCGCAAGTGCATATGTGGTGGGGTCCGGTTGATAGATGCCGTACCAGGCCGGGTCGCTCTTGATCTCAATGTTGTAGTTGGGGCTCACGCTTCCGCTCAGGAGGGCGAACTCATCGGTCGCCTCCACCACCTCCATCAGCGTGGGCTTGAAGGTCTCCAGATGCTTCTGTTCCGGGAAATCGGGGTGCGGTGTGCTGCCGCAATCGTAGGCCTGGATCTCCGTCACCGTCATCCGGTGGATGTTGTGCATGCGGGACTGTTCCTCGGGGATGGGTTCGCCATCGGGCGTCGTGCAGATCAGTCCGCGCATCCAGGGCTCATGGCTTACGATCACCTGCCCATCGGCGCTCATGACGACATCGAGCTCCACGAAGTCACAGCCGAGCTCCACCGCCTTTTCAAAGGCCGGCAGGGAGTTCTCCGGCAGCAGTCCGCGGCACCCACGGTGGCCGTGCACATCCGGTCGGGGGTTCTTCTGGGGAGGCATGCAGGCAGTGAGCAGGGTGGTGATGAGCGCGACGGAAAGGCACTTAGGGATGCAGGTCATACGGAAAGGCTTCGAGGATCTTGTCGGCGAGGATGGTGGCCATCTTCAGCTTGCCCTCATGGGTCACACCGGCGATGTGTGGCGTGAGGATCACGTTCGGATGGTCGAGCAGGCGGCGTTGGGTGGCGGGCTCGTTCATCGGATCGAGGCCGCTGAGATCGGGACGCTCGAATTCCAGCACATCCAATGCGGCCGAGATGACCTGGCCCTTGTCCAGGGCATCGAGCAAAGCGGCCGTGTGCACCACCCCGCCCCGGGCCGTATTGAGGAACCACACGGGTCTGCCCAGGCGGCTGAAGAAGGTGGCATCGGCGAAGTGGCGCGTCTCCTCGTTCAATGGAAGATGCAGGCTGATGACATCGCATTCCTGCAGCAGGGTATCCAGCGAAACGGCGTGGACAGCGGGAGCTCCAAGGTCCTGCCGGTACTTGTCATACGCCAGGACCCGCACGCCGAAGCCGCCGAGCTTTTCCGCGAATGCGCTGCCCATGTTCCCGAAACCGATGATGCCCACGGTCTTGCCGAACAGGTCGGTGCCCCGGTTCTCCTCGCGCAACCAAAGTCCATGGTGCACCTGCTGGTCGGCGCGGTGAAGGTGTTTCAGCAGGGCCAGCGTCTGTGCCACGCAGAGCTCGCCGACACCGTCGCGATTCCCTTCGGGAGAGTTGAGCACTGTGATGCCATGCGCGGAACAGTAGCTGCGGTCGATGTTCTCCAGACCAGCGCCCACGCGGGCCACGAAGCGCAGCGACGGGGCATGTCGCAGCAGTTCGGCCGGTAGCATGCGGCTGCGCAACACGATCCCCTCAACGTCGTTCAGCTCGTTCCGCAGCGCTTCGTCCGAACTGTTCTGGAGAGCGATGGTCCCGTGGCCGGCCATGGTGAGCCGTTCGGCCAGTACCGGATGAACGCTATCGACGAAAGCGATGCGCATGATCAGGGGAAGAGATCGTACATCAGGTGGCCCACCGAGAAATAGGTGAGCAGCCCGAAGATGTCGTTGAGGGTGGTGACAAAGGGACCGGTGGCCAGGGCGGGGTCCACCTTCAGGCGGTCCATCGCCAGGGGGATCACCGTGCCGAACATGGCGGCGGTGAGGATCACGGAGAACAAGGCGATGCTGACGGTGTAGGTGAGGGCCTGTGTTTCCTGCAAGCCCAGGTTCACCGCAAAGATCAACAGGCCGCAGACCAGGGCGGTGACCACGGCCACGCGCAGTTCCTTCCATAGACGGGCCGCGATGTTGACACCATCCAGCGTGCCGGAAGCGAGGCCCTGCACCACGATGGCACTGGACTGCACCCCCACATTGCCCGCGGTCGCCGCGATCAAGGGCATGAAGAAGGCCATCTTCGGATCGATCCGCAGCTGCCCTTCGTATTGCGCGATGATCTGGGACGAAAGGATCCCGCCGGCCAGGCCGATCAGCAACCACGGCAGTCGTGCACGGATCTGTACCAAGGGCCTGTCGGTGGCGTCCACGTCCTCGCTGATACCGCTGGCCAGCTGGTAGTCCTCGGTGGCCTCCTCGGTCATGACGTCCATCACGTCATCGAAGGTGATGCGGCCCACGAGGTGTCCCACGGGATCCACCACCGGCAACACCACCACGTCATACTTCTTCATCAGCATCACCACCTCCTCCACGTCAGTCCCCACCTGTACGGAGACCACATCGGTCTCGCAGAGATGCTTGATCAGGGTGCGGGTGCTTTCGGCACTGAAGAGCAGTTCCTTCAGCGGCAGGATGCCGTAGAGCCGGTCGTCCTTGTCCACCACATAGACCGTATAGACGTGGTCCACGACCTGTGCCTGTCGCCGCATCTCCACGATGGCGCGTGCGACGGTCCAATCGGTGCGCACCTGCACCAGTTCCTTTGCCATCAGCGCGCCGGCGGTCCCTTCTGCGTAGGTCAGCAGTTCCTCGAGGTCCTCGCGCTGCTCCTTGTCATCGAGCAGGGCGATCACCTCGCGTTGCTTCTCCTCGGAGAGCTCCGACATCACGTCGGCTGCGTCGTCGGAGTCGATGTGCTCCAGGACGTCCTCCGCGATCTCCCTGCTCGTCAATGAGCCAAGCAGGTTCTCCCGCGTATCCTCGTCAAGTTCCAAGAGGACCTCCGCGGCATCCTCATGCTCCAGCAGGCGATAAACGTATACCGCATCGTCCAGGTCGAGCCGGTTGATGATGCTGCCGATGTCGGCCGGGTGCAGTTCGCTCAGCAGCGCTTGAACGGCGCTGTCCCGTCCATCGGCCACATCGGTGCGGATGCGGTCCAGTAGCGGCTTGGTGAGCTCGAAGGACATGATCGGTCTTCCATGGCACCCTGGTGGGAACGACCGCGAAGGTACGGAAGACGGGGAGCGTAACGGGCCCGATGCTCAGGCCATCGCAGCCTGCGTGAGCGCGATGAAATCGGCCACGGAAAGCTGTTCGGCACGTTTGCCGGCGAATTCTGCCGGTACGCGGTTGGCCAGCTCAGGCATCGGTTTCAACGCGTTGTGCAACGTTTTACGTCGCTGGTTGAAGGCCGTCTTCACCACGCGGAAGAACAGGGTCTCGTCACAGGGCAGCCGGTCCACGGTATTGCGCTGCATGCGGATGACGGCGCTCCGCACCTTGGGCGGAGGGATGAACGCTTCGGGCTCCACGTTCATCAGGTGTTCCACGGTATACCAGGCCTGGGTCAGCACGCTGGTGATCCCGTACACTTTGCTGCCCGGCCCGGCGGCGATGCGGTCGGCCACCTCCTTCTGGAACATGCCCACCACCTCGGTGCAACGATCGCGATGGTCCAGCACCTGGAACACGATCTGGGTGCTGATGTTGTAGGGGAAGTTGCCGATGATGGCAAAGGGTTCCGCGAAGCGTTGGTGCAGGTCGAGCCGCAGCACATCGCCGATGATGAGCCGCTCGTTCAGCGCGGGAAAGTGTTCCAGGACGTGGGCCGCAGCCTCCCGGTCCAGTTCCACGCACCAGAGGTCGATGTCCGTTCTAGGGAGCAAGTGTTTGGTGAGCGCTCCGGTGCCGGGCCCCACCTCGATCACGCTGCGATAGCCCCCGTGGTGCGTGAGCGCCCCTGCGATCGCCTGCGCGATGCCATCCTCCTTCAGGAAGTGCTGGCCGAACTGTTTCTTGGCGCGGACGAAGCTCATCGGGGATGCACCACCTCCAGCAGCGTGCGGAACGCGGCGAAGCGGCCGCCGAAACTCTCCTGTGCGGCCGCCTGGAGGCGTGCAGCGTGTTCATCACGGTAACGCTCGTAGTGCTCCATGTCGGCCGCCGTGTATTGTACGGCGTAGGTTATGCCCCCTTCATCCTCCGCCAGGACGCGCAGCATCCGGCTCTCCAGGAAATAGCCCGTGGCCATTACGTCGGGGATGTGCACCTCCTTCATCCATTCCACCCAGGACTCATGGGCATCATGGTCGATGTTGACGGTGACGTTGTAGACGATCATGGATGTTCGTGGGCTGGTTTGAGCTCGTCGGGCAGGTCCGAGCCATCGCCCCGTAGCTTGCGGTAGCGGGCCCGGGCCTCGGGCACGAAGATGCTTCCGGTCTGCTCGAAGAGCAGTTTTTCGTAGTAGGTCTTCGCCTTCTCCGGGTCCTTGAGCACGTCCTCATAGAGCATGCCCAGGTCGAGCATGGCGTTGTCCACGAGGATATCCAGGGGATACAGCTCCAGCACCTTTTCAAGGTAGCCCGCTGCTTCGGTGTACCGGTGACGGGCATAGGCGATCCGGTAGCGTTCGTAGAGCACATCATCACCCAGGCTGTGCATGGGATAGGCCGCGTCCAACGAATCCAGCACCAGCAGCGACGCATCGAACTGGTGCTGCACGCGCAGCAGCTCCGCCCGGGCGAAGAAGCTCAGCGGCACCGCATTGCTGTCGAGACCAAGGTTGTCGGAGATGCGCAGGCTGAGCTCGATCGCATCATTGGAGATCAGCTTGCTGGTGCTGGCCTTGAGCACGTCGAGCTGGGCCTGTGCCCACAGGAAATCGCCGCTGTAGAAGGAGACCTTGGCGTTGCGCAGCCGGGCCTCGTGCCCCAGGAGGTCATATTTCTGGTCGAGGTCCACCTGGGAATAGAGCAGCGAAGCTTCCCAGATATCGCCATGGATCAGGTACACATCCCCCAGGTCCAGTTTCAGCCGTGCCCTGAAGCGGTTGTCGATCATGGGCAGGTCGATGGCCTGCTGCAGCAGCGTCGCGGCACCCGGACCGTCATCAAGGTAGAAGCCCTTGAGCAGCGAGCGTTCGCGGATCAGCTCGATGGTGGCCTTGTTCACGCCGAGTTCCTCGATGGTGGCCGCCATGCGTTGGTCCAGTTCCAGCAGTTCGGTCCGGTCCGGTTCGGGCTGGCGGGTCAGTTGGTCATAGCGGGCACGCACCGCCCCGATCCTGGCCTGCAGGTAATTCCCGTCGTTCCTTCCCAGCGAGACGACGTAGTCGTAGCACTTGAAGGCGGTGGCGTGATCGCCGTTGGCCAGGGCGATGCCGGCCAGGTCCATCAATCGTTGTCCTCCCTCGTCCAGACGCTTGTCCATCGCCTTGCTCTGAATGAAGGCAGCTTCCAGGTCCTTCTGCTGCACGTACATCCAGATGAGCAGTTCGGGGAAGATGGTGCGCTGCGGGTCACGCTGGATGCGGCGCAGCAGCTCGGTCCGCAGGATCTCGGTGCGCCCATCGGCCTGTTCAAAGTCGAGGTAACGCGAAAGGGAGTTCTGGACGGATTGAAGGTAGCCTTCGTTCAGGGCCAGCAGGTCCATGTAGGCGGTCACCATGCTGGGGAAGTCACCCTTCAAGGCATGCACATTGGCCATCTCATAGTGGTAGGAGAGGCCGTCGGTGGTGGCCCGTTGACCGCGCTTGTAAGCTTCCAACGCGAGGTCCAGCTTGTTCACCCGAATGAAGGCGTTCGCGGTCTGGCGCACGGAGTTCTGGTCCGTTCCCATCATGCGAAGGGCCTTGTCGTACTCCTTGTCGGCCTTCTCGCTCAGGCCGTTCTGGTCATACACGCTGCCCAGGTCGATCAGGAAGCGGGGGTCGCCATCACGCTTGCGCACCTGCTCCTTCACCAGCTTCTCGGCGCGTTCCAGGTCCTTCAGGCCCTCATAGCATTTGAGGAGCTGCTCGTAATAGTGGTCGGTGGGCTGCTTGCGGTAGAGCTTCTCGTAATAGAGCAGGGCCCGTTCCATGTCGCCCTGTTGGAAGTACTGGGCCGCCAGCTGCTCATCGGTCCCGGGCTGGGCCACGACCGCGCCGAAGGGGAGGAGCAAGAGCAACAGCAGCGTGAGCAGGGTCCTCATGGCCGTTGGGCGTTGGGCGGTGTGTCGGCGAGCAGGGCGGTCACGCTATCGCGGAGTTCCCATGTATGCTGGGCCTTGCGGTAGTTGTCGATGACGGCCAGCACCTGGTCGTGGTCGAAGTCCAGTAGTGCGCGTTCCACCGCCACGGCCTGCTCCAGTTCCTGCCGGGATGTGGCACCCTGGGCCAGGTCCAGTTCAAGCGCGGCGAGCCGTTCATTGCGTTCGCGGAGCCTGATGGCCAGTGCACGCTGGTCCCGCCCCATCTGCGAGGCGTTCCGCAGCACCAGGAACTGGTTTCCGAGCTGGCCTGCCTCTTCGGGTCTCAACGTATCCATGAAGCGTGAACGGAACTGTGTCCGCTGGGCCCTGTAGATCGAGTCGAGGTGGTCGAAACGCGCCTCATCCAGTTCCTGCAGGGTCAGCAGGGCGCCATTGTTCACGGTGTGCATACTGTCCACGATCATCGCCAAAGCCGGGTCGGCCGCCTGCCTGCAGGCGGAGGTGCCTGCCAGCAGGGAGAACGCGATGAACGTGGTGAACAGTATGGTCGGGCTCATTTGGTGATCATCGCGGATCCCATGTAGGGCTGGAGCGCCTTGGGGATCCGAATGCCGTCCGGGGTCTGGTTGTTCTCCAACAGGGCGGCCACGATACGGGCCAGTGCGAGCGCACTGCCGTTCAGGGTGTGGGCCAGCCGGGGTTTCTTGTCCTCGCCACGGTACCGCAGCTTCAAGCGGTTGCTTTGGAAGGTCTCGAAATTGCTGATGGAGCTGACCTCGAGCCAGCGCTGTTGGGCGGCACTGAAGACCTCCATATCGTAGGTCATGGCGCTGGAGAAGCTCATGTCACCTACGCAGAGCAACAGTTGTCGGTAGGGCAGTTCCAAGGCACGCAGCAGGCCTTTCACGTGCTCCACCATTTCCTCGAGCACGGCGTAGCTGTTCTCCGGGCGTTCGATCCGGACGATCTCGACCTTGTCGAACTGGTGCACCCGGTTCAGGCCCCGGACGTGGGCGCCATAGCTGCCGGCCTCGCGCCGGAAGCAGGGTGAGTAGCCCACCATCTTCACGGGCAGCGCATCCGCCGCCACGATCTCATCGCGGTACAGGTTGGTGATCGGCACCTCGGCGGTGGGGATCAGGTACAGGTCGTCCGCGGTGGCGTGGTACATCTGGCCCTCCTTGTCCGGCAACTGGCCGGTGGCAAATGCGCTGGCCGCGTTCACCATGTGCGGAGGGATGATCTCCCGGTAGCCGGCCTCGATGGCCTTGTCCAAAAAGAAGCTGATGAGCGAGCGCTGCAACTTGGCGCCGGGTCCACTGTACACCGGGAATCCCGCACCCGTGACCTTCACACCCAGGTCCATGTGCAGGAAACCGTATTCCTCGCCCAGTTCCCAGTGAGGCTTGGCATCCGGTCCCAGTTCGGGGATCACGCCTTCCTGAACGACCACGATGTTCTCCTCCGGCGTGCGTCCGGCGGGCACCTTGGCGCTCGGGGCGTTGGGGATGGTGCAGAGGTGGTCGTGCAGCGCCTTTTCCACGGTCTCCATGCGATCGCCGAGCTCCTGTATGGCCGTCTTGATCGAGACGGTCCGGACCTTGGCCTGCTCGGCCTCCTCCTTGTTGCCGGCCTTCATCAGGTCGCCGATGGTGCGGCTCAGCGCATTGAGCTCCGCCTGACGGGCATCCAGGTCACCTTGCACTGACCGGCGCTGTTCATCGAGCTCCAAGGCACGGCCCACGAGCGCTTTGGCATCGATATTTCGTTTGGCAAGGCGCTCTTCGGCTTCCTCGCGCTGTGCTCTCAGGAACGGCAATTCCAGCATGGATCGTGATTCTCTTGGTCGTGCAAAGGTAGTTCCCGGGGGTGGCCCGCAATGAAAAAGCCCCCGATGGTCGGGGGCTTTCAAAGACGTTGGGGGAACGATCAGTTCTGCTCGGCGGGGACGATGCTCACGAAGCTGCGGTCGCCACGCTTCTTCTCGAACTTCACCACTCCATCGGTCAGGGCGAACAGCGTGTGGTCCAGACCGATGCCGACGTTCTTGCCGGGGTGGTGCTTGGTACCGCGCTGGCGCACGATGATGTTGCCTGCGATCGCGGCCTGGCCGCCGAACAGTTTCACACCGAGTCGTTTCGAGTGCGATTCGCGACCGTTCTGGGTACTGCCTTCACCTTTCTTGTGTGCCATGGCTTATGGGATCTTTTTGGTAGCCCGGGGTTCGTCACACCGGGCGGAACCGGGAATTACTTCTTGTCGTCCTTTTTCGGTGCAGCCTTCTTGGCAGCGGCCTTCTTGGGCGCGGCGGCCTTCTTGGCGGGGGCGGCTTTCTTGGCTGCGGCCTTCTTGGGGGCGGCCGTGCCAGTGCTTGCCGCACCTTTCTTCACCTTGGGCTCAGCCACCTTCTCCACTTTGGGAGCGGGAGCCGTGCTCTTGGAGGCGTCGAACTTCTCGCCCTTGCCCAGGATGGCCTCCACCCACAGTTCCGTGAGGTACTGGCGGTGGCCGTTCATCTTCTGGTATCCCTTGCGGCGCTTCTTCTTGAAGACCAGGACCTTATCGCCCTTGCCGTGGTTCAGCACCTTCACAGCGATACGGACGCCGTCCACCATGGGCGTACCCACGTTGATGGTCTTTCCGTCGCTCACCAGCAACACTTTATCCAGCTCCACGTGCTTGCCCTCCTCGGCTTCGAGGCGGTGCACTTTCAGCTTTTGGGCCTGCTTCACTTTGTATTGCTGGCCGGCGATATCGACAATGGCGTACATGGTCTTTCCAGGAAATGGGCTGCAAATGTAACGGATCAGGTGGATCCCACAAACAGCGGTTCAAAAGGTGCCGGACCGGGTGGTCAGGCATCACCTCGTTCGGTTCAGAGCTTGAAGGCCTTCTTGACCACGTCCACAGCGTTCAGTTCCTCCCAGGGGAAGAGCTTCACCTTCACCGTGGCCTTCTGTCCGGCGTTCTCGAATTTCTTGGTCACGGTCACGGACTTGCGGCCCATGTGGCCATAGGCGGCCGTCTCGCTGTAGATGGGGGTGCGCAGGGCGAAACGTTGCTCGATGAAGTAGGGGCGCATGTCGAACTCCGGCAGGCCGCTGATGGTGTCGGCTATCTTGCCATCGGTCATCTTCACCTTGCTGGTCCCGTAGGTGTTCACGTAAAAGCCCACCGGCTGTGCCACACCGATGGCGTAGGCCACCTGTACCAGCACCTCATCGCACACACCGGCGGCGACCAGGTGCTTCGCCACGTGGCGCGCGGCATACGCTGCGCTGCGGTCCACCTTGCTGGGGTCCTTGCCGCTGAAGGCACCACCACCGTGGGCTCCCTTGCCACCGTAGGTGTCCACAATGATCTTCCGTCCGGTGAGGCCCGTATCGCCGTGCGGTCCGCCGATCACGAAGGTGCCGGTGGGATTGATGTGGTACTTGATCGACTTGCCGAAGAGCCCCTGCGTGCGCTTGGGCAGCTTCTTCATCACCCGGGGGATGAGGATGGTGATGATGTCCTTCTTGATCCGGGCCAGCATCACTTCATCCGCCGCCTGCTTGGCCGCCTTGCTGGCGTCCTTGGGCTTCACGAAGTCGTCGTGCTGTGTGCTCACCACGATGGCATCGATGCGGCGGGGTGTGTTGTCGTCGTTGTACTCGATGGTCACCTGGCTCTTGGCGTCGGGGCGCAGGTAGTTCATCACCGTGTTCTCCCGGCGGATGGCGGCCAGTTCGCGCAGGAGCATGTGGCTGACCTCCAGCGGCAGGGGCATGAAGTTGTCGGTATCGCGGCAGGCGTAACCGAACATCATGCCCTGGTCACCGGCCCCCTGCTCCTCGGGCTTTTTCCGCTCCACGCCCTGGTTGATGTCCGGGCTCTGCTCGTGGATGGCGCTGAGCACGCCGCAGCTGTGGGCCTCGAACATGTACTCGCTCTTGGTGTAGCCGATGCGTTCGATCACGTCTCGGGCGATCTGCTGCACGTCGAGGTAGGCCTTGCTCTTCACCTCACCGGCCAGGATCACCTGGCCCGTGGTCACCAGCGTCTCGCACGCTACTTTGCTGGTGGGGTCGAAGGCCAGGAAGTGGTCGATGAGCGCATCGCTGATCTGGTCGGCGACCTTGTCGGGGTGGCCTTCGCTGACGGACTCAGAAGTGAAGAGATAGGGCATGAACGGGCTGTTTTGTTTTAGCGGCGGACCGCAAAGGAAATGGTTCGCCGCAAATACGGAGGGTCAATGCCGGGTCAATTCCTTGAACACATCCTCCAGCGCCCGTTCGCTCTTCTGCATGCCCAGCACCTTGTGGTCCTTTTCCACGGCGAACTGGAACACGGCGGCGCGGATATCCACCCCGGCATGGTGGGCCAGCATCCAAGTGTTACCGGTACCCCGGCGGGCCTGGGTGACGCCTTCGATGTTCAGCAGGACGTTGGCCTCCAGGGCCACATCGAACTCCACCTCCAGCACCTGGAGATGCTCACTGCGACTGCGCAGAGTGCTGGCCTTGTCGTCCGCGACGATCTTGCCGCGATCGATGATGATCACACGGTCGCAGATGGCCTCCACCTCCTGCATGATGTGCGTGCTGAGCATCACGGTCTTCGCACGGCCGATGTCCTTGATCAGCGCGCGCACCTCCACCAGCTGGTTGGGGTCCAGGCCGCTGGTGGGTTCATCCAGGATCAGCACCTTGGGGTCGTGGATCATGGCCTGTGCCAGTCCCACACGCTGCCGGTAGCCCTTGCTCAACTGCCCGATCCGCTTGTGCTGCTCTCGTCCCAGGCCCACCATGTCGATCATCTCCCTGACGCGGGCATCCTTGTTCCGCAGGCCATGGATCCCGGCCATGAAGGCAAGGTATTCACGCACGAACAGGTCGAGGTAGAGCGGATTGTGCTCGGGCAGATAGCCCATGTTGCGCCGCACGTCCATGCTGGCGTTGTTGGTGTCGAAACCGCACACCGTAGCACGCCCGCTGGATGGTGGAAGGAAGCAGGTGAGGATCTTCATCATGGTGCTCTTGCCCGCACCGTTGGGGCCCAGGAAGCCGACCACCTCGCTGCTTCCCACACTGAAGGAGACATCGTCCAGGGCCTTTTGGGCACCGTAGAGCTTGGAGATATGATCGACCTGGATGGACATGGCTGGAGGAAGGGAACGTGTTTTCCCAACGAGGGCGAAGGTAGAACGGGCCAAGGGTACCGACATTTGCCCCGCGCTGCATCACGACCAAAGGCGCCAGGGGAATGCTGAACGGAGTGGTCATGCGAAGTACCGGAAGCCGCTACCTGGTAAGGGGGGAGGACGGTACCCTCCACGAGTGTGTGGCCCGCGGCAACCTGCGCATCAAGGGCTGGAAGAGCACCAATCCGGTGGCGGTGGGCGATCGTGTGGCCTATCTGCCGCAGCTCAGCGCCGAGGCGGTGGGCTCGATCATGGAACTGCATGAACGGACCAATTACGTGGTGCGCCGCAGTGTGAACCTGAGCCACCACAAGCACGTGCTGGCCGCCAACCTGGACCAGGCCCTGCTGATGGTCACGGTGGCCCGCCCGCGCACTTCCTTCGGCTTCATCGATCGCTTCCTGGTGACCACCGAGACCTACGAGGTGCCCGCCATCATCGTGTTCAATAAGGTGGACGACCTGGATGAGGACGAACTGGGCATGCTGGCCGAATATCAGGAGATCTACGAGGAAGCCGGCTACCGCACGTTGATCACAGCCGCTGTGAATGGCGTGGGCGTAAAGGAGGTCAGGGACCTGCTGGCCGGCAAGGTCACCCTGGTGGCCGGGCACAGCGGGGTGGGGAAGAGCACCCTGATCAACGCCATCGACCCCTCACTGGACCTTTGGACGCTCGAGATCAGCGAATCCAGCGGGAAGGGCCAGCACACCACCACCAACGCCGAGATGTATGAGCTCAAGCTCGAGGGTCCCGACAACGCTCCCACGTTCATCATCGACACGCCGGGGATCAAGGGCTTCGGCCTGGTGGACCTCGAGCCACCGCACATCGGCGATCAATTTCCCGAGATGTTCCGCTTGAAGGGCGGATGCCGTTTCAACAACTGCCTGCACAAGGACGAACCCGGATGTGCGGTGCGCAGGGCGGTGGAGGAGGGTGTCGTCGCGGAGAGCCGTTATCGCAGCTACCTCGACATCCTGGAAGGGATCGATGAGGAAAGCCCGTACCGCGTGGATTGAATAATTTCATGGTCATGAAGAAGTGGATCCTTGTTACCACAGGTGCCCTGCTCATTGCCGGATGCCGCACGAACGCACCCTTGCCGGCACCCGCTCCACCCGAAGTGGCGGTCCCGGTGATCGATCACAGCGAGTTGCTCTCCGCCCAAGGTGCGGATGCCGTGCTTTGGCAGTCGACCTCCGCCGAGGCGTACCGCATCTCGCTGCAGGGCTACGAACTGGCACGGATCCGCCTCGCTGAGAACCTGCGCGTGCCCGACGCTCGCCCCAAGGCGGTGATCGTGGATATCGACGAGACCGTCCTGGACAACAGTCCGTATCAGGTGAAGGCCATCCGAGGGGGCCGAACCTTCGATCAGGCGGACTGGAAGGAGTGGACCGACCGGGCTTCGGCCAGACCCACCCCGGGCGCGCTGGCCTTCCTGCAGCATGCGCAGCAAAGCGGTTGCGAGGTGTTCTACATCACCAACCGCGACGTGCGTGAACGGGCCAGCACGCTGAAGAACCTCAACGACCTGGGCTTTCCCTTCGCGGACGAGGCCCACCTGCTGCTGATGGAAGGCACCAGTGACAAGACCGAGCGACGGGCCAAGGTGGCATCGACCCATCGCATCGTCCTGCTGGTGGGTGACCAGCTCCGCGATTTCGATGAGCGCTTCAAGGACCGGTCGGTGAACATGGGCAGGGACCGTGTGGATGCCCTGAGCGACACCCTTATGCAGTACTTCATCCTGTTGCCCAACCCCATGTACGGCACCTACCGCGATGCGGTGCAGGGCAAGGGCACCGATGCCGAGAAGTACGAGCGCATGCGGACGTGGTTCGAACAGAACAGCTACTGAGATGCGTGCCCTGGTCCAACGGGTCAGCGAGGCCTCCGTGCAGATCGATGGGGCGCCCCATGCGCACATCGGGAAGGGCATGTTGGTGCTGTTGGGCATCGAGGTGGGCGATGAGGAGGCCGACCTGGAATGGCTGGCAGGCAAGCTGATCAGGCTGCGCATCTTTCCCGATGTCGACGGGGTGATGAACCTCGACGTCACGCAGGTGCATGGCGAGGTACTGTTGGTGAGCCAGTTCACCCTGCATGCCAGCACCGCCAAGGGCAACCGCCCCAGCTACATCAGGGCCGCGCGTCCCGAAGAGGCGGTACCCCTGTACCTCCGTGCCAAGCAGCGGATCGGCGAACTCCTGGGCCGCCCGGTCCGCACCGGCGAGTTCGGTGCGGACATGCAGGTCCACCTCGTGAACGACGGCCCCGTCACGATCATGATCGACAGCAGGAACAGGGAGTGAGCGCCTATCGGTTCTCCAGGACCACGCGCGCGATCGATGCCCCCTGGCCGGCACTGATGCTAAGCGTGTAAACGCCGGCAGGAGCCGAGTGCGGATCAATGGACAGAGTTCCGGACGTACCGGTACGGGCCATGCTCACCGGGTGCTCGCGCCCCATGATATCCAGCAATCGCACAGTGGCGCCGTCCGGCGCATCGAACACGGTGAACGCTCCATTCGCCGGGTTGGGTGCCACATGCAGGCTGGTGTGGCTTTCCACCTGGCGCACCTCGCTGTACGAGAAGCTCTCATCGAGGTCCACCATGCGCAGGCGGTAGAACGCTGCGCCGATCAGCGGTGCCGCATCCACTCCGTTGTATGCCCTCAGCTCCTGTGATGAGCCGGCAGCGGCAACGGTGAACAGGTCACTCCAGTTCACGGCATCACGTGAGCGTTCCACGATGAAATGCAAGGAGCCGGTCTCACTTCCGGTGAGCCACTCCAGCTCCACGTGTCCGGTCCGCGATGTCGCCTCAAAAGCGAGGAGCTCCAGCGGCAACGGTGAGCAGCTCACCACGGCCGTACCACCGAACTGCAAGGGCACAGCGGTGGTCACCGAGCTCCAATTGCTGAAGCAGATCAGCCAGCGCGACCCCGCGACCACGTTGATCGGAGGCTCGAAATTGGAGGCATCACCACCGGCGGGGGGCGCAGCCGCCAGGCCGGTCCCCCCGAACGACACACCGTTCCAGTTGCAGCGAACCGGGGCGACCACACCGCTGGACACCTGCGCGCAGCTCGTGGTCGAGAACGGATACATGATCCAATCGTAGAAACCGGTCTGTGTGCCTAATCCGCCGAAGGTGAACTCAAGGGTGCCACCGGTGAGCACGTTAACCACCATCCAGGTACTGTTGAGCTCTCAGCCACGCAGGCAGCCTTCATTGGTGGTGCCCCACGTATTGTAGAACGGAGGGACCAGGGAGAATGGGCCGTAATCAGGATTTCCCAACGAGCCGAGTGGTGGGATCTCGTTCGTGCTTCCGGATCCGTTCGGGTCGATCTGGAAATTGATGTTGGTGCACACGTTCACCGCCTGGTTGCAATCGCTGGCCACCACGGGGGGCGGCACGTTGGCGATGCTGAACGAGCCAGGGCAGGGGCTCGGCGGAGACGGGAAGGTATCGAAGAGGATCCAGTACTGCACGCCGGCGGTCATCGTCACGATCAGCGTTTGCGAGGCGGTGGTGTTGCTCACGGAGCCCACGCAGATGCCCCCGGCCGCCGGGCACGCCCCGCTGAACACCCAGATCGAGCTCCAGGTCTGCCCGCCGTAGTTGATGGCGTAACTGCCCGAGCTGGTGGGTGTGACCGTGTAGAGGGCTTCATTTCCACCCAGGTACAGCGTGCTGGCAGTGCCGCAGAGGCTGGTGACATTAGCGCTTGTGATCAGGTTCGAGGCATGGCAGTTCACCGCTTGGCCGGTGACCGGCAGGGTAGGTATGTTGATGGCCGTGCATGCTCCGACCGGTGGTGTGATGATGCAGCTGGTGCAGCTGATGGTGGTGGTGCAGCAGATGCTGGCCGTGCCGCACGCCGCGCCGGTATTGTAGTGGATATGGTAGGTGCCCGCGACCGTTGCGGTGAAGGTGAGCGGCGCGTTGCCCTGCGCCACCACGGTCCCATTGAACGTGGTGTGCCGTACGGTGACGTAACCCCCGCACGTGCTGCCGATCGTATAGGTCTGGCCCGACACCACGCCGGTGATGGTGTTGTACTCGTTCTGGAACGTGCAGGTGCTGATGGTCTGGGCCACTGGGGTAAGCGGCGCGGCCAGCGTGCCGAACGCCACCGTGTTCACGCATCCCGAAGGCCCTGTGCATGAAGTGCAGGTGATGGTGGTGGTGCAGCAGATGCTCCCCGTGCCGCACGAAGCATTCGTATTGAAATGCAGGAAGTAGGTGCCCGCTGCCGGTGCCGTGAAGTTGAGCGGTGCCGTGCCGTTGGCCACCAGCACACCGTTGAAGGTGTTCCGTCGCACCGTGACGTACCCGCCGCACGAACTGCCGACGGAATAGGTCTGCCCGGCCACCACACCGGTGATGGTATTGTATTCGTTCTGGAACGTACAGGTACTGATGGTCAGTGGCGTGTTGCTGGTCGGCGCGACCGCCGTGCCAAAGGCAATGGTGTTGGTGCATTGCGCATGTGCCACCATGGCAGGGGCCGCGCCCATGAGCAGCGCGGTGATCCATACGGCCGTGGAGCGGATGCCGATCATCGGACCTGCAGTTGGACCTGGCCGCAGCGAAGGGGGTCGATATGGCGGAAAGGGGCCTCGCGCACATCACGCCGCGCATAGCAACGCACACTGATACCGAGCGGCGCCAACCAAGCGTTCAGTGCCGCCCTGTCGATCGCACAATCGGGGGAGACATGCAGCATCATGTTCTTCGTGGGCACATCGAAGCGCGCCATGATCACACCGGGCTGCTGCTGGACCAAAATGGTGGCGGCACGTGCCGTCTGCGGGTCGTTCAACCCATCCAGAGCGCCCTGCACCAAGTCCTGCCCGTTCATCACGGCGGAGAAGTTCACCATGGCCAAACACAGAGCGAGCACGCGCATCCGCCAAGGTGAGCCAACTTTGCAAAGGCCATTTTCTTGTAGCACAACCCAATATTACAAAGGATCGCAGACATGAGCAACGCCCCGATACATATGCTGGCGACCGAAGTGGATACCTGGATCGAACGCCATGGCGTGCGCTACTTCGACCCGCTCACCAACATGGCCATGCTCACCGAGGAGGTGGGCGAGGTGGCCCGGATCATGGCCCGCCGCTATGGGGAGCAGAGCGAAAAGGAGAGCGACCGTGCCAAGGACCTCGGGGAGGAGTTGGCCGACGTGCTTTTCGTGGTGCTCTGCCTGGCCAACCAGACCGATACCGATCTGCAGGGAGCATGGCAGCGCCGCATGACGGCCAAGACCGAGCGCGACGCGGACCGCCACAGCGGGAATCCCAAACTGCGCTAGCGCAGCGCTTCCCGCAGCGCCGGAATGATCCGTTCGGTGGCGCCCACACGGTCCGCAACGTAGCGCTGCGCCGAGAGGCCGGCGAGGCGGCGCACATCGGGTTCTCGGGTCCAGCGGATCAGTACGCGGGCCAGGTCCTCGGCATTGTGCACCTCCACACCGCCATCGGCATCAATCAGTCCCTGTGCCTCGGCGAACTTGGTATGGCGCGGCCCGAAGATCACCGGCACGCCCCAGGCCGCAGCTTCCAGCAGGCTGTGGATGCCATCTCCGAAACCACCGCCCACGTATGCCATGTCGGCATGCTGGTAGGCCCGCGCCAGTCGTCCGGTGGCATCCATCACCAGGGTACGGGCAAAGAGCGGGTCGCTGTCCGGAGCGGAACTGTCCATGGTGGAACTGGACCGCGCCCCACCCATGTGTTCGCGGTCCAACGCGCTCCATCGCTCGGCCGGCACGGGCATCTGGACCATCACCTGTTCCACGGCCTTGGCGGTGGGCTCATGGGGAACGATGATCATCCGGGGCGGCGTGCTCATCCGGCCCAGGGCTTCGGCGATGATCGCCTCATCGGCAGGCCAGGTGCTGCCGGCGATGAGCACCGGGGCATCCATGGCGCGGTGGAAGGCCAGCGCGAGCGGCAGGACCTGGTGTTGGCCCACGATCGCCGACACGCGGTCGAAGCGGGTATCGCCTGAAACGCTGACCGTCTTCACTCCGATGGAATGCAACAGGGCCAGCGATCGCTGATCCTGGACGAAGATCTGCGTGAAGCAGTGCAGCATGGCCCGCCAGTCGGCTCCGTACCACCGGAAGAACGCCTGCTCCGGCCTGAAGATGGCGCTCACCAGGAAGGTGGGCACCGCGGCGTTCTTCAGCGCATGCAGGATGTGGTACCAGAACTCATACTTCACCCACAGCACTGCCTTGGGCTTGATCAGGTGCACGAGACGTTCCGCCTCCCGCCGTCCCGCCAGGGGCAGGTACTCCACATGGGTCGCCATTGGGTGGTCCTTCCGGGCCTCATACCCACTTGGGCTGAAGAAGGTGAGCAGCACAGGGAGCTCGGGCTGCTCGCGTTTGATCGCCTCCAGGATGGGAAGCCCCTGTTCGAACTCGCCTACGCTTGCGCAATGCATCCACAGGCATCCGCGCAGGTCATCAGCCCGCTGTTCAAGGCGGTCGAAAAGCCCTCTCCGTCCCTTAACCCAAGCATCTGCCTTGGCGTTGAACGGTGCCACCGCCCTTGCCGTCAGGGACCAAAGGGCCGTGCCGAGGTCGGTGAGGAGCGGCATCAGTAGTAGTGGAAGCGCTCGTCGTCGCTTTTGTCGATGGGCAGGATCCAGGCCACACGCAGGCCGGTGAGCAGGTCGATCCGGCCGCCGCTGTTGAAGGTCTCCGTATCGAAGTTGAAGGCGCGCAGGGGCTGGGTGAAGCCTGCCGTGAACTCCAGTCCGACGCTGAAGTTGATGCGTCGATTGGTGCTCAGGTGCTGGTAACCCACATAGCTCATTGCCGCAGGCCCGGCGCAGAGGCGGTCATAGCCTTCCAGGTATTCATCTTCCAATTGGGGCACGATGTTCTGCTGGGTCTGCACCCGCACCTTGTGGCGCATGTAGCCGCCGCCCAGTTTCATCACCACGCCGGACCGCCGGTTGGGGCCCATCCAGTTGTAGAGTTTACCGACGGTGGCGAATGCGGTCCACCCGCGCTCGAAGAGGAACACATCGGCCATCACACCCTCTTGGTCCACCACCTGGCCGGCGCGGTTGATCACGTTGCTGATGATGCCAGGCTCCACCACCTCGTTTCCGAAGATGAAGCCGCCCTCCAGACCAAAGAGCCAGTTCGTGCTGGTCCGACGCTGCACGCTGAAGCCACCGTTGCTGTTGTGCCCGAAGCGGTCGGCCAGGTCGCCGCCCGGCACTTGGTAGGCATAACTGATGGAGATCTGCACCATGCGGTGCCCCGTTGTATCCTTGGAAGAGGATTGCGCGTAGCAAGGCGCCGACAGCAGGAATAGTGGAAGGATCGACCGGAATAGCAGTGCACGCATCGGACGTCAAAGTTAGCCCTGTCCCAACGAACGGGGAGGTGAGCGAATTGTGCGGACCGGGCATGGATGGCCCGGTGTCCGCCCCGGCCGATGGTTATCTTCGCGCCGTTTTCGGCGGCCCTGCTGAAGGACCGGTTACCCGGAGCGCTCAACGCATGAAGCCCATTCAAATGGTCGACCTCGTCGGCCAGTATGCCAAGATCAAGTCCGAGGTGGACCAGGCCATTCTGGGCGTGGTTCAGAGCGCCGCGTTCATCAACGGTCCGGAGGTAAAGTCCTTCGAACAGGAACTGGCATCCTACCTGCACGTACAACACGCCATCGGCTGTGCGAACGGCACGGATGCGCTACAGATCGCCATGATGGCCCTGGACCTGAAGCCGGGCGATGAGGTCATCACCCCATCCTTCACCTTCGTGGCCACCGTGGAGGTCGTCGCCCTGCTCGGCCTGAAGCCCGTGTTCGCCGAAGTATTGCCGGGCACCTACAACATCGATCCGGCCGACGTTCGCCGCAAGATCACTCCGCGCACCAAGGCCATCGTTCCGGTGCACCTGTTCGGCCAGACCGCCGACATGGCGCCCATCATGGAACTGGCCCGTGAGCATGGCCTGTACGTCATCGAGGACAACTGCCAGGCCGTTGGCAGCGACTACACCTTCCCGGACGGCACGGTGCGCAAGGCCGGCACCATCGGCACGGTGGGCACCACCAGCTTCTTCCCCAGCAAGAACCTGGGTTGCTATGGTGATGGTGGGGCCATCTTCACCAATGATGATGCCTTGGCGAAGCGCATCCGCCAGGTGTGCAACCACGGCAGCGAGGTGCGCTACTACCACGATGTGGTGGGCGTGAACAGCCGCCTCGATAGTATTCAAGCCGCGGTGCTGCGCATCAAGCTGCGACAGCTCGATGCCTACGGTGCCGCGCGCCAGGCCGCAGCGGCATTCTATGACAATGCCTTCGCCGGTATGGAGCATGTGCATGTGCCCGAGCTCAGCCCGAACAGCACCCACGTCTTCCACCAGTACACCCTGCGCATCACCGGCGGTCATCGCGATGCACTGCGCGCACACCTTGAGAAGAACGGCGTGCCGGCCATGATATATTACCCGGTGCCCCTGCACCTGCAGAAGGCTTACGAAGGCTACGGCATCCGCCGTGGCGACCTCCCCATCACGGAGCGTCTGATGGAGGAGGTGCTGAGCCTGCCCATGAGCACCGAGCTGGACAACGAACAACTCACCCACATCACCGCTACGGTGAAGGCTTTTTTCAATTAATGATCCCCATGGATCGCGTCCGTAAGGGCGCGAAATTTTGCCCCCCAACATGAACATCGCAGTAGTAGGAACAGGATACGTAGGTCTCGTCACGGGTACCTGCTTCGCCGAGACGGGCAACCACGTGATCTGCGTGGACATCGATGCCAACAAGGTGCAGATGATGAAGGATGGGAAGGTGCCCATCTATGAACCGCATCTGGACGTTCTTTTCGAGCGTAACATCCGCCAGGGTCGACTCAGCTTCACCACCGACCTGGCCAGCGCCATCAAGGATGCACAGATCATCTTCCTGGCCCTGCCCACTCCTCCGGGTGAGGACGGCAGTGCCGACCTGAAGTACGTGCTGGGCGTGGCCGATGACCTGGGCAAGATCATCACCGACTACAAGGTGATCGTGGACAAGAGCACGGTTCCCGTGGGTACGGCCGAGAAGGTGCATGCCGCTGTGGCCAAGCACGCCAAGGTCGATTTCGACATCGTGAGCAACCCCGAGTTCCTGCGCGAAGGTTTCGCCGTGGACGACTTCCTGAAACCCGATCGCGTGGTGGTGGGCACCAGCAGCCCCCGCGCCCAGAAGGTGATGGAGGACCTCTACAAGCCCTTCGTGCGCCAGGGCAACCCCATCATCTTCATGGATGAGCGCAGCGCCGAACTGACCAAGTACGCCGCCAACGCCTTCCTCGCCACCAAGATCACGTTCATGAACGAGATCGCGAACTTCTGCGAGAAGGTGGGTGCGGACGTGGACAAGGTCCGCATCGGCATGGGTACCGACACCCGTATCGGCAAACGTTTCCTGTTCCCCGGCATCGGCTACGGTGGCAGCTGCTTCCCCAAGGACGTGCAGGCGCTGGCCAAAAGCGGCGGTGATGCCGGCTACGACTTCCAGATCATCAAGAGCGTGATGGAGGTGAACGAGCGCCAAAAGACCACGCTCACGGACAAGATCAAGGCGCACTACGGTGACCTCCGCGGCAAGCACTTCGCCATGTGGGGTCTGGCCTTCAAGCCCGATACCGATGATATCCGCGAGGCGCCGGCCTTGTACATGATCGATGCCCTGGTGAACGCCGGTGCCACGGTCACCGCCTTCGATCCGGAAGGCATGGAGAACGTGAAGAAACTGAAGGGCGACAAGATGTCCTTCGCCAAGGACGAGTACGAGGCGCTGAAAGGTGCCGACGCCTTGATCATCGCCACGGAGTGGGCCTTGTTCCGCACCCCTGATTTCGCCAGGGTGGGCGAACTGTTGAAGGAGAAGATCGTGTTCGACGGTCGGAACCTCTATGACCTGGACGAGATGGAGCGCATCGGCTTCACCTACGTGAGCGTGGGTCGCAATGCGGTGAACCTTCCAGTTTCGGCCAAAGCCTGATCCATGGCACAGCAGAAAGAACGCGTCCTCATCACCGGTGCCGCCGGTTTCCTGGGATCACACCTGTGCGACCGTTTCCTGAAGGAAGGGTACCATGTGATCGCCATGGACAATCTGATCACGGGCCGCTTGAAGAACATCGAGCATCTCTTCAAGCGCGATGACTTCGAGTTCTACCACCACGACGTCTCGAAGTTCGTGCACGTTCCCGGCGAACTGAAGTACATTCTGCACTTCGCCAGTCCGGCCAGCCCGATCGACTACCTGAAGATCCCGATCCAGACCCTGAAGGTGAGTTCCCTGGGGACCCACAATTTGCTCGGTCTGGCCAAGGCCAAGGGTGCGCGCATCCTGGTGGCCAGCACCAGTGAGGTCTACGGCGACCCCCAGGTGCACCCGCAAACGGAGGATTACTGGGGGCACGTGAACACCGTGGGCCCACGCGGTGTGTACGATGAGGCCAAACGTTTCCAGGAGGCCATTACCATGGCCTACCACACCTACCACGGGCTGGAGACACGCATTGTGCGCATCTTCAACACCTACGGCCCACGCATGCGCCTGAACGATGGTCGGGTGCTGCCCGCCTTCATCGGCCAGGCCCTGCGTGGCGAGGACCTCACCGTGTTCGGCGATGGTCGCCAGACCCGCAGCTTCTGTTACGTGGACGATCTCGTGGAAGGCATCTATCGCCTGTTGCTCAGCGACTACGCGGGACCGGTGAACGTGGGGAATCCCAGCGAGATCACCATCGGGCAGTTCGCCGAGGAGATCATCAAGCTCACGGGCACCACACAGAAGGTCATCTACAAGCCCCTGCCGCAGGACGATCCCATGCAGCGCCAGCCGGACATCACCCTGGCCCGCAAACTGCTGAACTGGGAGCCCAAGGTGGACCGCTCCGCAGGCCTGAAGATCACCTATGATTACTTCAAGAGCCTGTCAGCGGAAGAGCTGAACGAGAAGGAGCACTTCAGCTTCGAGGGCTACGCGCGGAAGTAGATCCGAGCACTGTCCTTCGGTCCTGGTGACCGCAAGCGGCCCCGATGCCCTGTGCACTCCACAGGTCGTCGGGGTCTTCGTTTTTGGCGGGTGAAGGAGTTCGATCGGACCGTGATCCGGTCGGTGCTATTGAAAGATCGCCTTCAAGCCGGACCTTTGCGTCCTTGTTCCTCCGACGTGAAGATCCCCAAGAAGGCTGTTGAGGCCGCTGCCGAAAAGGCCGCTGAACTGATCCCGCTCCGGCTGGCCGGGGTGCCCGAGCATTTTAACCTGCCTTGGATCCTCGGTCTGGAGCGCCGTGCGTTCGTTCGCGCCGGCATCGACCTGAAGTGGCGTACGGTGCCCGAAGGCACGGGTGCCATGTGCAAGCTGATGCGGGCCGGGGAGCTCGATCTCGCCATCATGGTCACCGAGGGTGCGGTGCGCGATATCCTGCAGGGGAATGCGGCCCGGATCATCGCCCAGTATGTGGACAGTCCGCTCACCTGGGGGGTGCACGTGGGTGCCGGCACCTCCATCATGGACCGGTCGCAGGTGGATGGCCTGCCCTTCTGCATCAGCCGGCCCAATTCCGGCAGCCACCTGGCCGCCAAGGCCTACGCACGCACACTCGGCAGGAACGTGTCCGATGACGAACTGCTGATCGTGAACGACCTGAAGGGGGCCGAGGCCCGGGCCGCCGTGCCCGCACCGGCGCTTTTCCTCTGGGAGAAATACACCACCAAGCCCCTGGTGGACCGGGGTGTACTACGTTGTGTGGACGAATACGCTTCACCCTGGCCATCCTTCGTGATCGTGGCCACGGAGGCCGCACTGGCAGCGCATGCGGCTCCCATCAAACGCCTGCTAAAGGTGATCCGAGATCAGGCCACCGGGTTGATGCAGAAAAAGACCGCCCCTGCCATGATCGCCCACCGCTACGGGATGAGCCTGGAGGATGCCACTGCCTGGTTCCAAGGGGTGCGCTGGAACGTGGGCGCCGAGGTGGACCTGGGCATGTTGGCGGCGGTGACGAGCGGACTGAACGAGGCCGGGCTGCTGGAAGCCGCCCTGGACCCGACGGCCTGCAGTGAACGCTTGGTCGTGCGGCTCTGAGCCAAGGCGGGGCCAAACCTTCCAGTTCCGCGCGCTTGAGGTACCTTCGCGGCCTCTGGATATGAGCTACATCGCCCACCCCACGGCTGTCATCGACGAAGGTTGCCTCATCGGTGAGGGCACCCGGATCTGGCATTTCAGCCACATCATGCCGCGTTGTGTCATCGGCAAGGGCTGCAACATCGGCCAGAACGTGGTGGTGAGCCCGGACGTGAAGTTGGGCAACAACGTGAAGGTCCAGAACAACGTAAGCCTATACACCGGTGTGGAGTGCGAGGACGATGTGTTCCTCGGTCCCTCCATGGTGTTCACCAACGTCATCAATCCACGGAGTGCGGTGGCCCGTCGTGATCAGTATCTGCGCACATTGGTGAAGCAGGGTGCTTCGATCGGTGCGAACGCCACCATCGTCTGCGGGCATGACATCGGCCGCTACGCTTTCATCGGCGCCGGTGCTGTGGTCACCAAGGAAGTGCCGGACTTCGCCTTGGTGGTGGGGAACCCGGCCCGCCAGACCGGCTGGATGAGCGAATTCGGCCACAAGCTGAAATTCAACGAACACGGCGAGGCCGAATGTCCCGAAAGCGGCCAGCGCTACAAGCTCGATCAGGGACGTGTGAAACGCATCCATTAAGCCATGGCCATCGCTCCTGACCAGAAGATCAAATTCGCCGTGGTGGGTTGCGGCCACATCGGGAAGCGGCATGCCGAGATGATCGCGCGGCACCCTGAAGCGGAGCTGGTGGCACTGTGCGATATCCGCTCCGCCAAGGAGGCCGGTGTGGACCACTTTGGCATTCCGGTGTTCAGCGACCTGGAGACCATGCTCGCGGAGGTCCCTGGGATCGATGTCGTGAACGTATGCACACCGAACGGCCTTCATGCCCGACAGTGCATCGCGGCACTGGAGCAGCGAAAGCACGTGGTCTGCGAGAAGCCGATGGGCCTCACCAAGGCCAGCTGCGAACAGGTCATCTACAAGGCCCTGCAGATGCACCGGACGGTGTTCGGCGTGATGCAGAACCGCTACAGCCCGCCCAGCCAATGGATCAAAGGGGTGGTGGACCAAGGTCTGCTCGGCGACATCCACCTGGTGCAACTGAACTGCTACTGGAACCGGGATGAGCGCTACTACAAGGCCGGTGGCTGGAAAGGCACCGCAGACCTGGACGGTGGCACGCTGTTCACCCAGTTCAGCCATTTCATCGACATCATGTACTGGCTGTTCGGGGACATCACCGACATCCAGGGCAAGTTCGCGGACTTCAACCACCAGGAGCTCACGGCCTTCGAGGACAGTGGCTTTGTGAGCTTCCGCTTCCTGGAAGGGGGCATGGGCTGCCTGAACTACAGCACCGCCGTGTGGGACAAGAACCTGGAGAGCAGCATGACGATCGTGGGCAGCAGGGGCAGTGTGAAGATCGGAGGTCAGTACATGGACCAGGTGGAATACTGCCACATCAAGGACTACACGATGCCTGAACTGGCGCCCACCAATCCCGCGAACGATTACGGGACTTACAAGGGCAGCGCCAACAACCACGGGTACATCATCGACAATGTGCTCGATACACTGAAGGGACGCAACACTATGACCACCAATGCCCTGGAAGGCTTGAAGGTGGTGGAGATCATTGAACGCATATACAAGGAACGAGATGAGCAGCCTGTACGATAAACTGGTGAACAAGGAGGCCAAGCTGGCCGTGATCGGGTTGGGCTATGTGGGCCTGCCGATCGCCCTGGCCTTTGCCCGGAAGATCCGGGTGGTGGGCTTTGACATCAATGAGAAGCGTGTGGAGATGATGCGCCGGGGAGAGGACCCCAGCAATGAACTGGAGGCATCTGAGTTCAACGGTTGCGATATCCATTTCACCGCGGACCTGAAGGACCTGGAGGACGTGGAGTTCTTCATCGTGGCCGTGCCCACGCCCATCGATCAGCAGAACATCCCTGACCTGACCCCCTTGCTGGGCGCGACCCGGACGGTGGGCCAGGTGCTCAAGAAGAACGATTTTGTGGTGTATGAGAGCACCGTCTATCCCGGCTGTACCGAGGAGGACTGCGTGCCCTTGCTGGAGCGCCTGAGCGGACTGAAGTTCGTGGAGGACTTCAAGGTCGGCTACAGCCCGGAGCGCATCAATCCAGGGGACAAGGAGCACACGCTGTCGAGCATCGTGAAAGTGAGCAGCGGTTGCGATCCGGAGAGCGCGGAGATCATCGCCAAGGTGTATGAGCTGGTGGTGGAGGCCGGTGTGCACCGCGCGGCCAGCATCAAGGTGGCTGAAGCCGCCAAGATCATCGAGAACACCCAGCGCGACGTGAACATCGCCCTGATCAACGAGCTCTCGATCATCTTCAACCGCATGGGCATCAATACCTACGACGTGCTGGAGGCGGCCGGTACCAAATGGAACTTCCTGAAGTTCCAGCCCGGTCTGGTGGGCGGCCACTGCATCGGTGTGGATCCCTATTACCTTGTCTTCAAGGCCAAGGAACTGGGCTATCACGCGCAGATCATTGACAGCGGTCGTTTCGTGAACGACAGCATGGGCGGCTACGTGGCCAAGCAGACGGTGAAGAAGATGATCTCGGCGGGGACCAATCCCGCGGATGCCCGTGTGCTGGTGATGGGCGCCACATTCAAGGAGAACGTCACCGACATCCGAAACAGCAAGGTGGCCGATGTGATCAACGAGCTCAAGAGCTTCAGCTGCCATGTGGATGTGACCGACCCGCATGCAGATGCCGGTGAGGTGAAGCATGAATACGGCTATGATCTCGCCCCTGAGATGAAGGGTCCTTATGACGCCATCATCGTGGCGGTGAACCACAGTGATTATGCCAACAAGGACGAGGCCTGGTTCAAGGGCATGCTGAAGCCGAAGGGAGTGCTGGTGGATCTCAAGGGCATTTACCGCAAGAAGATCAAGGGTCTCACCTACTGGAGTCTGTGAGCACGTCGCGCACACTTCTGATCACCGGCGGCGCCGGTTTCATCGGCAGCCATGTCGTGCGTCGCTTCGTCACGAAGTATCCGCACTACCGCATCATCAACCTGGATGCCTTGACCTACGCGGGCAACTTGGAGAACCTGCGGGATGTGGAGAACGCTCCGAACTACACCTTCGTGAAGGCCGATATCTGCGATGCGGAGGCGGTCGCCAAGGTCTTCACTGACCATGCGATCGACGGGGTCGTCCACCTCGCGGCAGAGAGCCATGTGGACCGCAGCATCACCGATCCGCTGTCCTTTGTACGCACCAACGTGTTCGGCACCGTCACCCTGCTCAATGCTGCGAAAGAGGCGTGGAAGGGCGCATTCGAAGGCAAGCGTTTCTATCATGTGAGCACGGACGAGGTCTATGGCTCCCTCCACGATGACAGCCTCTTCCTGGAGACCACGCCCTACGACCCGCAGAGCCCCTACAGCGCCAGCAAGGCGGCCAGCGATCACTTTGTGCGCGCCTACGGCAACACCTACAAACTGCCCTTCGTGCTCACGAACTGCAGCAACAACTACGGCAGTCATCACTTCCCCGAGAAGTTGATCCCGCTCATGATCAACAACATCCGTACGAACAAGCCGCTGCCCGTGTATGGCAAGGGGGAGAACGTGCGCGACTGGTTGTGGGTGGAGGACCATGCCAGTGCCATCGATACCGTGTTCCATGCCGGCGTGAACGGCGAGACCTAC
This sequence comes from Flavobacteriales bacterium, assembly GCA_041749915.1. Classification (GTDB taxonomy): domain Bacteria; phylum Bacteroidota; class Bacteroidia; order Flavobacteriales_F; family PHOS-HE28; genus PHOS-HE28. The sequence continues at coordinate 3,546 of JBGTAJ010000199.1, read as the reverse complement.
AACATCGGCGGGCACAACGAGTGGAAGAACATCGACCTCGTACACCTGCTGTGCGGCATCATGGACCGAAAGCTGGGCTGTGCAGAAGGCGAGAGCGCGAAGCTCATCACCTACGTCACCGATCGCGCCGGGCACGACCTGCGCTACGCCATCGATGCGGGCAAGATCGAGCGCGAACTGGGGTGGAGACCGAGCATCACCTTCGAGGAGGGCCTGGAACGCACGGTGGATTGGTACCTGGCCAACACCGAATGGCTGGAGCACGTGACCAGCGGCGACTACCTCCGCTACTACGAGCAGCAATACCACCGGAACTGATGGGCCTTTTCGGCGACCTCTTCGGGAAGAAGGAGCCCGTCATGGGGCCGGCGGACCTGTCCGTGCTGGGGGCTGACATCCACTCGCACTTCATTCCCGGGATCGACGACGGGTCGCAGAGCCTCGCCCAGAGCATGGAGCTGCTGGAAGCGATGCATGCGTTGGGCTACCGCAAGGTGATCACCACCCCGCATAGTATGGCCGATGGCTATCGCAATCCCACAGAGGTCATCCTTGGAGGTCTCGAGAAACTCCGTGCTGAGGTGGCGCGTGTGGGGCTGGACATCCGGGTGGAAGCGGCCGCCGAATACTACCTCGATCACGAGTTGGAGCGCAAGGTCACCGCCGGTGATGTGCTCACGTTCGGGAACAAGTTGCTCCTCTTCGAACTGCCCTTCATCAGCGAGCCGAACATGCTCCTGCAGGTGATCTTCCAGATGCAGACCCAGGGTTACCGCCCCGTTCTGGCGCACCCCGAGCGTTATGCCTTCTGGTACACCGACTTCAGCAAATATGAACGCCTGAAGGAGCGCGGCGTGCTCTTCCAACTGAACCTGGTGGCCCTTTCGGGTGCATACGGTCCGCAGGCCAGGCAGATCGCCGAACGGCTCATCGATGCAGGCGCCTATGAGCTGTTGGGCAGCGATTGCCACAACCTGAACCATGTGGAGGCGATCCGGAACACGCTCACGCGGCCCTACCTGCACAAGCTGATCGCCAGCGGCAAGCTGCTGAACAGTACGCTCTGATCGCTCAGGCGAATCGCTTCTGGTCCGGCAGGAAGATGCAGACCAGTCCGATCAAGGGCAGGAAGGAACAGACCGTGAACACGGTGTAAATGCTCGTGGCATCGGCCAGGCGCCCCAGCACCGCCGAACCCACACCCGCCATTCCGAAGGCAAAGCCGAAGAACAGACCGGAGACCAGCCCCACCCGGCCCGGGATCATCAGTTGCGCGTAGACCAGGATGGCCGAGAAGGCCGAGGCCAGTATGAACCCTGCGCTGACGGCCAGCGCGGTGGTCCAGAACTGATCCGCGTAGGGCAGGAGCAACGTGAAGGGCGCTGCACCCAGGATCGACAGCCAGATGATGTTCTTGTAGCCGATACGATCGCCCAGGAGCCCGCCCGCTAGGGTTCCGATGGCCGCCGCGAAGAGGAAGAGGAAGAGCTGCAGCTGGGCATCCTGCACGCTGAGCCCGAAACGACCGATGAGGTAGAAAGTGTAATAGCTGGTCATGCTGGCCAGGTAGAACTGCTTGGAGAAGATCAGCAGTAGGAGCATGGACACGATGAGGATCACCCGGCGACGGGGAAGGGAAGAGCGGGCCACCTTCGGGTTCCGCGGACCGCGGTGCGCGTGGATGGCCATGATGCGCAGGTACCAGCGGCCCACCCGCCACAGCACCACCATGGCGATCAGCGGCAGCACCACGAACCAGCCCACGGTGGCCTGTCCCAGCGGCACGATGATCAGCGCGGCCAGCAGCGGACCCAGCGCGGAACCGGCATTTCCGCCGAGTTGGAACACGCTCTGCGACAAGGCTCGTCGGCCACCGGAGGCCATGTAGGCCATGCGCGATGCCTCGGGATGGAAGATGGACGAGCCCACCCCGACGAAGGCCACTGCAGCAATGATCATCGGGAAGGTGGTGGCCTGGGAAAGCACCACGAGCCCCAGCAGCGTGGAACCCATGCCGGCCACCAGGGCGAAGGGCTGCGGGCGCTTATCCGTCAAGTGACCCACCAAGGGCTGCAGGATGGACGCCGTCAACTGGAAGGTGAGCGTGATCAGCCCGATCTGCGCGTAGTTCAGCTGGAACGACTCCTTCACCAAGGGATAGATCGCCGGGATCAGCGACTGCACCGTGTCGTTCAGCAGGTGCGAGAAGGCGATGGCGACCAGGATCGGAAATACCGTCCGCCCGGCTGCGGCCTGAACGGAGGCTTGTGATGCAAGCGCCGACGGTGTGGTGGCCATGAAGCTGGCGCGAAGTTACCGGCAACACGGTTCGGCGGACGCTCTTCTGGCGAGAGGTCTGGTTATCTTTGGGTTCAAGATAGAAGCATGACCATCCCGCAACGCAAAGCTCAACTGAAGAAGCTCATCGATTCGGTGAAGGACCCGGCCGTGTTGGAAAGGGTGGCCAAGGTCCTTGAGAAGCCGGTGCGGCAAAGTGCCATGGTCAAGCGGGCATTGAAGGCGGAGGAGGACCTGAAGGCAGGGCGCGTTCATTCATGGGATGAGGTCAGCGCTGAGATGGATCAGTTGATCGATAGCCTATACAGCGCGAAGAAGAAGGCGCAGTCACGGACCGCTCGATCAAAACCCCCCGTTTGAAGCTCATCGTCAGCGCTGATGCCCGCCACAGTCTGGTACGCACCATTCGTGTGTTGGCGCGAACACATTCCAAGGATTACTTGGTCCGACTGAAGCGGGAAGTGGATCAGCAGGTGAAGCAACTCCCTGTTCGTCCGTTAGCTGGAGCGTTGGAGCCTGAATTGGAGCACCTCGGAACGGGGCATCGCCGTGTGGTCGTGGGTCCGTTCAAGATCATCTATCGGCTCACAGCGAATGCGGTCTATGTTACCGACATCTTCGACTCGCGGCGTGATCCGAAGGAGATGAAGGGGTGACCGTAAATGTTGAAGGGTAGGGTCACTTCGTTCGAAGCGATGCCTTTATTAGGTGTCTGATCAACACGAACAGTAGTATAGCTATGACGACGTCGAAGACATGGATGAATGTGCTTTCATCCAAGGTATCCCGGAACAGGGCTTGATGGAGGGCGAACGGGATGAAGTTGAACCCACATCCTGGGCGCAACGTGCAGGTTAAGAAGAGTATAGGCCCAATGGCTGCGATCGTTTCGAGAGCAACACGCCTGAACATGCCTACGCTGCGGCTGTCTCCAACTCCCGGCTCACCTTCTTGAACAATCCCTGCAACACATTCCCAGGTCCCACTTCGATCACCTTCGTCGCGCCACCGGCCAGCATGTTCTGCATGGTCTGGGTCCAGCGCACGGGTGCGGTGAGCTGCGCGATCAGGTTGGCCTTGATGCGGGCGGGGTCGGTGTGCGGGCGGGCATCCACGTTCTGGTAGATGGGGCAGCGCGGGTTCACGATGGGCGTGTAGGCAATGGCCGTTTCCAGTTCCACGCGGGCGGGCTCCATCAGCGGGCTGTGGAAGGCACCTCCGACCTGCAGCACCAATGCACGCTTGGCA
>JBGTAJ010000198.1:0-2763 GCA_041749915.1 Flavobacteriales bacterium | reverse complement strand
CTGCCGTGGAGCCTACGTTGGAGGACGTGTTCTTCAGCCACATCAACGGGACCGCCCAAACCGTCGCGGCATGACCTGGCGGCTTACCCTGATCGAAGTGCGCCATTGGCTCAGGCAGCCCATGGTGTACATCTTCCTGCTCCTCTTCGCCCTGCTCGGCTTCGGTCTGGTGACGTGGGATAAGCTGGTGGTCGGTGGGCCGCTTGCCAACGTGCTACTGAACGCTCCCTACATGGTGTTCCAGTACTATTCCGTTCTGGGATTTCTGGGGCTGCTGATGGTCACCGCCTTCGTCAATGCCAGCGCCATCCGAGACTTCGCGAACAACACCCAGCAGATCATGTTCAGCACGCCCTTGAAGAAGGGGCAATACCTGCTGAGCCGGTTCCTGGGAAGCACCTTCGTGGCCACGCTGCCCTTGTTGGGGATCACAGTGGGCATGTTGCTCGGCAGCCTGATGCCCTGGGTCGATCCCGAACGACTGGGACCCAATGACCTGATGGCGCATGCGCAGGCCTACCTCTACCTCAGCCTGCCCAATATCCTGTTCTCTTCGGCCATCATCTTCTCGGTGGCCATTCTTATACGCAGCACGGCGGCAGCCTTCATTACCGCCATTGTGATCATGGTGGGCAATGGCGTGGCCGACACCTTCATGGGCGAGATGGAGAACCAGACCCTCGCCGCACTGCTCGATCCCTTCGCCGGCATCGCGTTCGAGCTGGTCTCGCGCTACTGGACCGTGGACGACAAGAACACCCTGCTGCTGCCCATGAACGGCGTGTTCCTGTGGAACCGCATCCTCTGGCTGGTGATCGCTGCCGGCATCTTCGTGCTGGGCTACTGGCGCTTCAGCTTCACCGACCGCGCCACCAAGGCCAAACCCATCGCGGCCACTGCGGACATCACCGCGTTGCGCGCCGCTTCGGCACCTGTGCCCGTGGTGCAGCGTGAACATGGCACTGGCGCTCGCATCCGTCAATGGCGTCGCATCGTGTGGAACGACCTCACCGGCATGCTCCGCGGAACAGCCTTCCTGCTGGTCACCGGCATCGGTCTGCTCAACATGTTCCTGAGCCTCTCGTTCTCCACCTCGCTCTACGAGAACACCATCTACCCGGTGACCTACCACGTCAACGAGGTGACCGAAGGCTCCTTCTCGCTCTTCCTGATGATCCTCATCACCTTCTACAGCGGTCTGCTGGTGTGGAAGGAACGCGAACCGAAGTTCGATGAGGTGCACGACGCCACTCCCATCCCCTTGGGCATCGGGCTCCTGGGCAAGTATACGGCGCTCATCCTCCTGCTCGCGGTGTTGCTGGTGATCACCTCCCTCGGCGGCATGATCTTCCAGCTGCTGAACGGCTACACCCACCTGGAACCCGGCGTGTACCTGGGCAACTACATCCTGCCCAACCTCGTGGGCATGGCCGTGATGGCAGCGCTCGCCTTTACGATCCATGTGCTGGTGAACAACAAGTATGTGGGCTACGCGGTGTTCATTGTCTTCCTTATCGGCAACGGCATCCTCTTGAGCGCGCTGGATGTGAGCACGCGATTGGCCAGCTTCAACTCGGCACCCAGCGCCCCTTACTCCGACATGAACACCTACGGCACCTCGCTGCGGGCGTGGTACTGGTTCAAGGCCTACTGGTGGGCCTTCGGTGGGGTGCTGATGGCCGTGGCCCTGATCTTCTGGGTGCGTGGCCGCGAGACCTCCTGGGGTTGGCGCAACCGGTTGGCAGCCATCCGCGCGAAACAACACCGCTGGCTGCTCCTGCCTGCACTGGCCGCTTGGATCGGCCTCGGTGCGTGGAACTACTACAACACCAAAGTGCTGAACGAGGTGGTGGGAAGTGACGAGATGGAAGAGGATGCCGTGTACTACGAGAAGACCTACAAGAAGTACGAAGGCATTGCGCAGCCGCACTACACCGACATCAGCTTCACCATCGACCTGGTGCCGGCGACGCGCAGCCTGCGCAGTGTGGCCGAAGTGACCGTGAAGAACAAGGGCAGCGAACCCATCGACTCGCTGCACCTGAACATGGGTGGTGGCGGGATCAAGCAGGATGCGACCATACCAGGTGCCGAACTCGTACTGAACGACGAGCGGGTGAACTACCGTATCTACAAGTTGGCCAAGCCGTTGATGCCGGGCGAGGAGCTGCATTTCACTGTGACCTCCACACACGAGGAGAAAGGCTTCGAGAACAACGTCTCGGCCATGCAGCTGAACCACAACGGCACCTTCTTCAACAACATGGACGTGCTGCCGATGATCGGATACACCTCGAACGGGGAACTGCAGGACAAGAACGACCGCAGGGACCATGACCTACCCTTGAAGGAGCGGATGCCCCGCCTCAGCAGCGACAGCCTGGCGCGCATGCAGCAGTACCTGATGCCGAACAGCGACTGGGTGACCGTACGCACCGTCATCAGTACCACGCCCGACCAGATCGCCATCGCGCCGGGAAGCCTGAAGCGCGAATGGACCGAGAACGGCAAGCGCTACTTCGAATACGTGGTGGACCACCCGAGCATGAACTTCTATTCCTTCATGAGCGCGCGCTACGAGGTGCATCGGGAGAAATGGAACGATGTGGATGTGGAGGTCTACTACCATCCCACGCATGCCACGAACGTGCCGCGCATGGCCAACAGCATCCGCAAGTCCCTGGCCTACTACTCGGCGAACTTCGGACCGTACCGCCACAAGCAGGCGCGCATCATCGAGTTCCCGCGTTATCAGAGCTTCGC
>JBGTAJ010000197.1:0-2846 GCA_041749915.1 Flavobacteriales bacterium | reverse complement strand
AGAACGGCGCCCACCTTGCGGGGAGCGCCGTTCCGAGGAGTTGGCAGGGGCTTACTTGGCCTTGGCGGGCTCGTTGGCCGGAACGGGGTCCACGGTCAGCATGGCCTCCTTCATTTCGGGCTTGCGCTCCACCAGGGTCATCTCGTTCACCAGGTGACCGGCACCGGCGAACTTGTCGATGGTCCAGAGCACGTAGCGGATGTCCACGCTGATGGTGCGCTGTAGTTCGGGCTCGAAGGCGATGTCGCCGCTCATGGCCTCCCAGTTGCCGTCGAAGGCGATGCCGATGAGCTCGCCGCTGCCGTTGAGCACGGGGCTGCCGCTGTTGCCACCGGTGATGTCGTTGTTGCTGATGAAGCCGATGATGAGATCTCCGTTCTCGTTGGCATAACGGCCGAAATCCTTCTTCAGGAGCAGTTCCTTCTGGCGGGCCGGCACGATGAACTCATCGTTGGTGGGGTCCTCCTTCTCCAGGATGCCCTTGTGGGTGGTGACGTGGCTGTAGTGCGCGCCGTCCATGGGAATGTAGCTGCCCACACTGCCGTAGGTAAGGCGCATGGTGCTGTTGGCGTTGGGGTACCAGTTCTTGTTGGGGTCCTTCTCGCGCATGGCGGCCACCATCAGGCGGTAACCCTTCTCGATGTCGCCTTCGCTGGCGCCCACGGCGGGGCCGAGCACGTTGCGGAAGTGGTTGAGGCAGCTTTCAGCGGCCTGGAAGCCCATGTCCTTCTCCAGCACTTTCAGCGTGGGCTTGGCCAGGAATGCGTCCAGTCGTGCACGATCGGTGAGGATGCTGGTGGCGAACATCTTGGCGGCCCAGGCATCGAAGTCACCCTTGTACTTGGTCTCGATGGTCTTCATGATCCCGGGCTGCAGGTCGCGTTCCACGTCCTGGTGCATCATGCGGAACATGGTGGCGGTGACCTTTTGGTCGGTGGGCGGGTTATAGTCCTTCCAGAACTCGTCCGCAGCGGCCTGCACGCGGGCCACGGCAGCGCTCACCTTGGCGGCGTCCTTGGGGTCGGTGGCCAGCTGCATCTTCAGGCCGTACATCCGGAAGCCGAGCACGATGGCCTCGCAGCCGAAGGCGGCCTCCTGCATGTACACGTTGGCCTTCTCGAACTTGGCGCGTTCGGCGTAGCCGTTCTCCAGCAGGGTGTTGATCTCGCCATACTTCGCCTTGCGCGTGGCATCGGCGTTCACCCAGGCCATCAGTTCGTTCTCCTGGGCCTTCTTCTTGTCGTACACCTTCAGGCGCTTCAGACCGCGCTGCTGGCCGATGAAGTACTTCCAGTAGTTGCTCACCGAGGCGTGCTTGCTGGCGTACTGGATGCGGACCTTTTCGTCCTTGGCCTGGAACTCCTCGTAGATGTCCAGCTTGGCGCGACGGATCTTCACGCGGCTGGGCTGCTCCACGTCCAGGGCGAGCTTCACGCCCTGGCTGCTGAGGAAACGGTCGGTGCTGCCGGGGTAGCCCATCACCATGGCGAAATCGCCCTCCTTCACACCGGCGATGCTCACGGGGAAGTGGTGGGCGGGCTTGAAGGGGATGTTGGCCTCGCTGGGGTCGGCTGGTTCGCCGTCGGGGCCGGTGTACACGCGGAACATGCTGAAGTCACCGGTGTGGCGGGGCCACATCCAGTTGTCGGTGTCGCCGCCGAATTTGCCGATGGCGCTGGGCGGTGTGCCCACCAGGCGTACGTCGCGGTAGGTCTTGTAGACGAAGATGTAGAACTCGTTGCCCTCGAACATCATCTTGAAGTCGGCGCTCAGGCCGTTCTCCTTGCCCACGGCCTCCTTCAGGCGGCCGGCCACCTCCTGGATCTTGGCGTTGCGGTCGTCGTTGCTCATGCCGTCGTTCAGTTCGGCGGTCACCGTGGCGGTGACGTCCTCGATGCGCTGCAGGAAGCTCACGCTGAAGCCGGCGGGCAGTTCGTCCTTGCGGGTCATGGCCCAGAAGCCGTCGGTGAGGTAGTCGTTCTCCACGCTGCTCAGGCCCTGGATGGCATCATAGCCGCAGTGGTGGTTGGTGAGGAAGAGCCCTTCGTTGCTCACCATCTCGCCGCTGCAGAAGCCACCGCCCAGGCGCACCACGGCGTCCTTCAGGCCACTGCGGTTGATGGAGTAGATGTCCTCTGCGGTGAGCTTGAACCCGAGCTTCTGCATCTCGGCCTCGTTGATCTGTTTCAGCTTGGTGAGCAGCCACATGCCTTCGTTGGCCTGCGTGGCGATCACCAGACAGGCTGCAAGCAGCAGCGATAAGGAACGCTTCATGGTCTTTCTGGTCGTTGGTTTGGGTTCGTTCAGCTACAGCGGAAGGCCGCCTTGGGAAGGGGGCCAAAGGTAGCAGCTTCGGCACAGTGGGCCGGACCGTTGGGGGACGAGCGGCCGAAGCCGGGATGAACGGGCGGGAAGCCAGCGCAATATGATCCTTCGGACTCAACTGGGGCCTTTCATTGCCAGCGTTGGTGCGACTCCGTCCCGAAGCCTCGGGACAGGCCCGGAGTGACAATGCATTGGTGAGTCAGCATCTGGCGACTCCGGGTCAGGCCCGGAGTGACCACCCGCTTGGATGCGCCGCGAACTTCCTCCGGTCCGTTACAGAGGCATCGGCACAAAAACCAATTTGAGGTGGCTTCTATTCCTGGGGTGGCAGTGGCACCCAGCGCAGGGACAGCAGCAGTTCATCCGCCGCAGTGGCCAAGGACTTGAAGGAGGCGGGTGTGCCCACGCGACCGATCACTTTCTTGTCCTTCCCGTTGGCCACCACCCGGATGATGGTGCTGGGCAGGTCGGTCACCGGTCCGTCGTACTTGTCCTCCATGCCGAAGAAGCCCAGGGTCTCG
>JBGTAJ010000196.1:0-31853 GCA_041749915.1 Flavobacteriales bacterium | reverse complement strand
ACGCATATCGCGGTGCCGTTGGTGATCTTCTACGGTATCGGTGCCGCCTCCGGCTATGTGGCGGTACACATCCTTCAGCTTCATCTGGTCGCCACCCTTTCCCTGTATCTGGCCGGTGCGTTGTTCTTCACGTTCATTGAGTATACGGCACACCGCAAGCTCTACCATATGGGCACTGCCGGCAGCCCGCGGAAGGTGCGCATGCAGTATGTGATGCACGGAGTGCATCACGACCATCCGCGCGACAAGAAGCGCCTCGCCTTGCCTCCGGTGGTCTCCGTGGTGCTGGCCTCCTTGTTCATGGGACTGTTCTACCTCTTGCTCGGTGATAGCGGCATCGCCTTCGGTGGTGGCTTCATGACCGGCTATGCCACTTACCTGATGGTGCACTACGCCGTGCATACCATGAACCCGCCCAAGAACATCTTCGGTGTGCTTTGGAAGCATCACAACCTACATCACTACGTGGGTGACAGTGGCGCCTTCGGTGTCAGTTCACCGCTTTGGGACCACATCTTCGGCACCATGCCGGTGGATCCGCGGAAAAAGGTGGCCAGCAGGGCCTGAGAAGGTAGGTGCAGCGGGCTACTCGTGGTCCCTTCCGAAACCCTTCCGGTTCGCACGCCATAATTCGTCCTCGGCCTTCAGTACGGCCTTCAGGCTGTCGCTGACGTCCTTCTGCTCCAAGCGGTTGAGGTCCGGTTGCCCAGCGTTCACCCAGGCGCTGTACCAGAAGCTTCCCACGGAAACGATGGACGCGTTCATGCGCTCCTCCACCATGCCCTGCATGGCATCCTCATAGGCCTTGGAGAACTCCCGGGAATAGGTGCGCATGCCTCCCCTGCCCCGGTCCTCGAACACAAACTTGCGGTCCTCCGGATATTCCATGCTCAGGCGTCGTTCGATGCCCAGCACGGAATCCACCAGCAGATGGCTGGCGTGCACCGCGTCCCAGGCCTCATCCAGTGGACGTTCCACATAGCGCGCACGGCCCACCAGGTGATCATATCCCTCCGCTGAGAGCTCCACGATACGCGATTCCCAGAATGCATGTATGCCATGCTGGCCGGTCAGCTGGCCGTTGTAGTTCTTGGTGGTGTGCAAGGGTACGTGGGCATCGCCGATGTAGTGCCCGATCTCCGCGGAATTGGAAAGGATCCGGTCCACATCGCCGCGCTGGAAGGCTCGCACCAGGCGGGCGAACATCACTTCGATATGCCATGGCACGATCCCGTATGCCTGCAGGGTGTCCTCGGAGTATTTGGTGATGGCCTCGTCCCACTTGCGGGGCATCACATCGAACACGTCCTCTCCGGCATGTGCATAGTGGTCGATGTCGATGTAGTGCCGCTGCGCTTCGCCCTCCACGGCATAACGCCTGCGATCGGGGTCCACGGCATGGTCGGAGATGAAGTCGATGTGCCGCTTGTAGAAGGGGAACATCTCCGGTGGCAGGGTGAAGCTGGCCATCCGGTTGATGCGTTTGTGACCGTAGAAGCCCCAGGCCAGCGCCGGTTCGGCAGTGCGTTCGGGCCAGCACAGTGGCGCCATGGCCAGCAGGAACAGGAGGATCAGGGTCCGGCGCAGCATGGCAGCGAGCACTACAAGGGCATGCGCACCAGTTCACCATCCATCAGGATGGGAATGACCGTGCTCTGGTCAGGAGTGAGGCAGTACTTCACATCCGGAAGCAGTTGCAACTGTTGGATGCGCCGGCGACGTGGGGCGGCCTTGAGGATGCCCATGAAATTGTCACGTGCGGCCATATACATGTACTTCGCCGCGATGGATGAATCCTCTTCCGCCCCGAAACGGCCGCTATCCAGCAGACGTTCCATGACGGCGCCTGCAAAGACGCTGTCCTCCAGGTTGAACTTGTCCTTCCACCCGGAACAGAGCAGCAGGATGTTGTCGTCCTGTTTCACCAGCCAGTCGCTCAATGCAGTGAGGTTCAGGAACGAGCCGATCACCAGCTTCCGGGCTTCCTTGGCCAGGTTGATCGCCTTGGTGCCGTTGGTGGTGGTCATCACGATGGTCTGGCCACGCAGGTCCTGGCCCACGTAGGCCAGCGGTGAGTTGCCATAGGCAAAACCCTCGACCACTTCGCCATTGCGCTCGGCGGCGGCGATGTACCCGTCGCGCCCGATGTATTGCCGTGCCTCCTCGATGGTGGAGACCGGAATGATCCGGTCGACACCGTTCTCAAAGGCCGCCACCATGGCCGATGTGGCCCGCAGCACATCGATCACCACCACGATCCCCATGTCCTGGGCATACAGGGGGTACTGGCCCGGCATGAAGCAGACCTCCACCCGGTAGGGGTAATCGTTGTTGCGTACGATCTCCTCCATCACGACTGTTTCAGGAACGGCAGTTTCACCACTTTGCCCTTCAGCGCCTTACCGCGGATGTCGATCCACAGTTCGGAGCCTTCAGCGGCCATGGCGGTGGGCACGTAGGCCATGCCGATGGGCTTCTGCAGCGTGGGGCTCTGGGTACCGGAGGTGACCTTGCCCACCACCTTTCCCTGGGCATCCAGCACGGGGTGGTCATGACGGGGAATGCCCCGTTCGAGCAGTTCAAAACCGACCAGTCGCCGGTCCGTACCGTTGTCCTTCTGCGCCTTCAGCACGGATGAATCTATGAACTCCTTGGTGAACTTGGTGATCCACCCCAGACCCGCCTCGATCGGCGAGGTACTGTCGTCGATGTCATTGCCATAGAGGCAGAAGCCCATCTCCAGCCGCAGCGTATCGCGGCAGGCCAGGCCGGCCGGCTTGATGCCGTAAGGGGCGCCAGCCTCCATCACCGCGTGCCAGGCCTTCTCGGCCAGTGGGTTGGGGACATATACTTCGTATCCGCCTGCTCCCGTGTATCCCGTGGTGGAGATCAGCACCAGCCCCACGCCCTTCATCTCGGCGTACATGGCGGTGTAATAGGGCATCGCGGCGATGTCCTCGGTGAACAGTCCCTTCAGCGTGTGCACCGCATTGGGCCCCTGCACGGCCAGCAGGCTCATGTGATCGCTGACGTTCTCCAACTGGGCGTCGAAGGTGTTCTGGGCATTGATCCAGGCCCAGTCCTTGTCGATGTTCGAGGCGTTCACCACCAGCACGTAGTGGTGGTCGGCGCCCCGTTCCATGCGGTACACCAGCAGGTCGTCCACGATGCCCCCCTTCCCGTTGGGCAGGCAGCTGTACTGCACCTTTCCCACGGTGAGCTTCGACGCATCGTTGCTCGTGACCTTCTGGATGAGGTCCAGGGCACCGGGCCCGCGCACGATGAACTCTCCCATGTGGCTCACATCGAACACGCCCACACTGTTGCGCACGGCATGGTGCTCGTCATTGATGCCGGTATACTGCACGGGCATCAGGTAGCCGGCAAAGGGCACCATCTTGGCGCCCAGTGATTCATGGATGTGCGTGAGCGCGGTTCTCTTCAGGTCTGACATGATCGGTTCCTTGGTTCAGTAGTTCATCGAACAGTTGCACGTAACGGGCCTTCCAGGCGTTCACGGACCAGTTCTCCACCACGCTGCGTCGCGCCTCCTCTCCCGTTCGGCGGCGAAGTTCGGCATCCTCCATGAGGACTGCGAGCTTGGTGATCCATTCTTCCACGCCATCGGCCAGGAAACCGTTCACTCCATCCTGGATGATCGTACTGTTCACGCCCACCGGTGACATGATGGTGGGTATGCCCAGCGCCATGTACTGCAGGCCCTTGAGCCCGCATTTGCCGCGTGCCCACTCGTCATCCGGCAGGGGCATGATGCCGATGTCGATGGCCTGCAGGTCCTTCACCTCGCTGTCCCTGCGCCAGGGCATGCCCTGTATGCCGAGCTCTGGCACGCGGAAATCGCCATCGCCGATGACGCGGAAGACCACCTTGTCACCGTACCGTTCCTTGATGGCACGCAAGGCGGGAAGGGCGAACTGGAAATGCTGGATGGTGGTGAGGCTGCCGCTCCAACCGATGCAGATGGGCCCGGGAGGGCGCTCAGTACGCGGAACATATTCGTCCGTATCGATGGTCGTGGGGATGATCTCCACGCGGCTGTTGAAGCGGCGCACGTGGTCGGCCAGGTAGGCATTGCCGGCGAAGACAAGGTCGGCAAGGCGGATGATGCGGGAGGTCTTGCCGGGGTCCTTCACCCATGCCCAGCGTTTGTTGGCATCGCTCACATTGCTCAGCCAGATGGAATCGTCCAGGTCGTAGATGATCCGCGCTCCGCTCTTCCGGAAACGTTCCTCGAAGAAGGATCCGCGGCTCATGAGCGCTTCGCGGCAAATGAAGATGATGTCCTGGTCCCTGCTGATCCGCAGGTCACCCATGCGCTTGATGATGCTTCGGAACACGAAGCCCAGCTTGCGCAACAGGTTGCCGGGCTTGTAGAGGTAGCGGTCGTCGCTCTCCTCCACGATGTAGGAGATCCGGCATTGATAGCCGTGCTTTTCGAGGTGCGGGATGTATTGCTCGAAGCGGAAGCGCTGGTTCGGGCTTCGGTCCGGTCGGTGGGAGGCAATGAAAAGGACCTTGGCCATTGGGCGCTGTGTGTGCAGCCGCCGAAGATAATCCCCGCGTTGCTCCCGACCCTGGGTCGGACCAGCGCTCAGGCGTTCCGCCAGCTGGGAGGCAGGCCCCGCTCGATCTCGATGTGTCCGAAACTGCCGCTCTTGCGCGCGCCTGTGCCCAAGGCCCATGGCGCCATGCGCGTAAGCCCCTCCTCCAGGCTGGTCTCGCGTTGTTTGCCGAACACCCGTTCCACCTTGCTGTGGTCGCTGAAAGCGAAGACCACTTCGTTCCGGGCCTCCAGGTTCTTCACTGTGCCGGTGATGCCCATGGCGGACTGCACCGCCTTGGCCAGTTCGTTCACCGTGTAAGGCCGGTCGGCACCGATGTTGAAGACCTGGCCGTAGGCTTCCGGGGTTACTGCTGCCCGGGCGATGACCGGGGCGATGTCCCCCACATAGGTGAAGGCCCTTTTTTGTTCCCCGTCACCGAACACCGACAGTGGCTGACCCTGCATGAGCTGGTTCATGAAGATCCCCACGACGTTGCGGTAACGGTCGCCCAGATTCTGGTACTCGCCGTAAACGTTGTGGGGCCTGAACACGACGTAGTTCAAGCCGAACATGTGGTGTGCAGCGTACAGGTCCAGTTCAACGGCAAGCTTGGCCACACCGTACGGGTCCTCCGGCACGGGCCGCATATCCTCACGCATCGGTGGCTGCAAAGCACCATAGACCGCGATGGAAGAGGTGAACACGAAACAGTGGACACCGGTGCGGATGGAAGCATTGATCAGGTTGATGCTCCCGATGAGGTTGTTCTGGTAGTTGAAGCGCCGGATGAAATGGCTCAAGCCTTCGGCAGCGTAAGCCGCAAGGTGGTAGACGTAATTGAACTGATGTTCATCGAACAGGCGGTCGACCAGTTCATGGTCGTTGATGGAGCCTTGGATGAAGGTCGCACGCGGGTCCACCTGATCGGCGAAGCCCCCGCTCAGGTCATCCAAGGCAATGACCTTGTGGCCTTTGTCCAGAAGCTCTTTCACGAGATGGGCGCCCATGAATCCCGCGCCCCCGGTAACCAATGATGTAGCCATGAATGGATGGTGCGTCTATCGGCCGAACGTTCGATCGATCGGCCGCGAAGATGCACAACATAGACGGAGGGACCTGCCGAAGGTGGTCCCTGTCGCACCACTTCTAAAGAGGGCGCCGCGCAAAAGCGTGCCAGTACGGCGGTCCCTCACTGAACCGAACCTCGGTGAAACCGGCATTGCGCAGAAGGTCCGCGGTCATGTCCCGGGTGTAGCGCTTCTCCACGGCCGTGCCGAAGCGGTCCAAGGCATCATTCCGCATGACCAGGAAGCTCTTGTTGTGATAAAAGGACAAGGGCATCTTGTGCCAGAAGCCCATGCCCATTCCCTTGAGGAGGCCTGAAAGCGTGGCCAGCGGCCAGTAAACGAAGATGGCCAGCAGGTCGCAGACCAGGCGTTTGACAGGACCGGGTGCGCGGTGGATCAGCCGCCGGAGACCGTTCGCCAGACGGAACAAGGAACGGAACAGTGGGCCGCGCTGCTCCAAAGCATAGTAGACGTAAACGAGGAGGATACCACCGGGACGGAGCACGCGGAACGCCTCCTGCAGGGCCCTCTCCGGCCGTTCAAGATGATGCAGCACACCGATGCACAAGGCCAGGTCGAAGGAATGGTCCGCGAAGGGCAGGTCCTCGGCCTGAGCCATGCTCCATCGGATGTTGGTGGCGTCCTGATGCTGCCCTGCGGCCATGACCACCGCCTCCGAAGGGTCGATGGCATCAATGACCCCCACCCTTTCCCGCAGGTACTCCGACCAGCGGCCACTGCCACAACCGATGTCCACGACCTGTGTGCCAGGTCCCAGTTCGCTCCACGGCAGGAGGTCAAAGAGCTCGGCTCCGGCCACTTCGAGGTCCTTCGGCGCCATGGCGTGAAAGCGGGTCCACTCCTCGCCGAAACCACGGACCAGGTCGGTCTCCGCAGCAGTGAAGGTGGTACTGAACGCGTACACCGTTCCACCATCCCGGCGCAGCACCTCCATCGGCGGCCTTTTGAACGGTGGGTGGGCGGTCATCGGAAGGCCGGTGGCACAGCGTTCTGTGGGTCGCGTGCACAACCTTTGGCCGGGGCGCAAGGTAAGCGGACCGAACTTCACACCTTTGCCCCACATGGTCGGCCAAGGTCCCTTCCCCCGCTGGGGTGTGCTTCTCATCGATCTGCTGCTCTGTCTGGCGGCCCTCGCTGTGGCATACCTGCTGCGCTTCAACTTCCAGGTGCCGCAGCATGAGGTGGACCTGCTGCTGCCCGTGCTGCCGCTCTTCCTGGCCATCCGGCTCGCCTCCTTCCTGATCACCGGCACACACCGCGTGATGGTGCGTCACACCAACACCGATGATGCCCGGCTGCTGTTCTTGACCGCACTGGGCGGCTCGGTGGCCCTGGGCGTGGCCAGCGCGCTGCGCTACTACTTCGTGGACGGTCTCTACGTGCTGCCCCGGGCGGTCATCATCATCGACTTCCTCACCACCGCCATGCTGCTGATCGCGGTGCGCATCGCATTCAAGCTGCGCTATCTGCGGCAGCGCGGCTCGGGCAAGGATGTGGTGCGCGTGCTGATCCACGGTGCCGGCGAGGCGGGCCTGATCACCAAACGCACGCTGGAGCGGGCGGGTGACGTGAAGTATGATGTGGTCGCCTTCGTGGACGATGATGTCCGGCGAGCCGGGCGGAGCCTGGAAGGTGCCGTGGTACACCACACCGACCGGCTGCCCGCGCTGCTCGCCGGCGGGACCATCGACCAGGTGATCATCGCCATCGCCAACCCCGATCCCGAGAACCGGCGTCGTGTGGTGGATGCCTGCATGGCGGCCCAGGTGAAGGTGCTCACCATCCCACCGGTACAGGATTGGATCAATGGCCAGCTCAGCGCCGGACAGATCCAGGAGGTGCGCATCGAGGACCTGCTGGGGCGTCCGGTGATCCACCTGGATGCCGCAGCGGTGCGTGGCCTCTTCGCCGACAAGCGCGTGATGGTGACCGGTGCCGCCGGTTCGATCGGCAGTGAACTGGTGCGCCAACTGGCCGCGCTGGGCACGCGTTCGCTGGTGCTGGTGGATGTGGCGGAATCAGGCCTGTACGATGTGGAGATGGAGCTTCGCTCGAAAGGTCCGACCACCGGACTGGTCGTGGCCCTGGGCGATGTGCGCGACCGGGCTGGCATGGAACGGCTGATCGGCACCCATCGCCCCGAGGTGATCCTGCATGCGGCAGCCTACAAACATGTACCGATGATGGAGGCGCAACCGCGCGAGGCCATCGCCACCAACGTGCTGGGCACCCGCAACATGGCCGAGCTGGCCTGTGCAGCCGGGGTCGAGAAGTTCATCCTGATCAGTACGGACAAGGCCGTGAATCCCACCAGTGTGATGGGCGCATCGAAGCGCATCGCCGAGATGGTCGTGAGCACCACGGACGGCGGCTGCAGGACCCAGTTCATCACCACACGCTTCGGCAATGTGCTCGGCTCCAGTGGGTCGGTGATCCCCCTGTTCCGCAGGCAGATCGAGGCCGGTGGACCGGTGACCGTGACGCATCCGGAGGTGACGCGCTTCTTCATGACCATCCCGGAGGCCTGCCGCCTGGTGTTGGAAGCGGCCGCCATGGGCAACGGAGGTGAGATCTACGTGTTCAACATGGGGGCACCGGTGCGCATCGCGGACCTTGCCGAGAAGATGATCCGGCTCAGCGGGCTCGAACCCGGAAAGGACATCGCCATCACCTACACGGGCCTGCGCCCTGGTGAAAAGCTCTACGAGGAACTGCTGGCGACCAGCGAGAACACCCTGCCCACGCACCATCCGCGGATCCTCATCGGCCAGGTGCGCTCGGCCTCCCGGGAGGAGGTGCAACAATTCACAGCCCAGGTGGAACAGGAACTGTCCGGCGCGGACGAGACCGCCCTGGTGCAGCGCTTGAAACAGCTGGTGCCCGAATACCGGAGCCATAATTCAGTGTTCAGTAGCTTTGACCCTCCCTCCGAAAAGCCCTGAACCGGGGCTCTGGCGGGGACCAGCGCACATGACCAAGGACAGGAATCTGGAGATCGCCCGCCTGCAGAAGGAGATCGGGGCTTACATCGGCATGGGCCAGGACAGCCTGGTGTTCAATTTCGAAGAGGACGGCAAGCGGACGAAGCTGTTCGTGATCACCCTCAATCCACGGCACAACCAGAGTTTCCTCTTCCATGCCACCGAAGGGGTGGACAAGGTGGATGCCTTGGGCACGATGCTGGATTATGTGAAGACCTACAAGGAGCGCACCAGCAGCTACACCATCCAGTGGAGCGCCCGGGGCGATAACAGCCTGCAGACCTCCTACTTCCGCGCGAAGAACGTATTGGAGGCCTTGGACAAGTTGTTCTACGACCGCGACCCCAACAGCATCACCGTGTTCAGTGTGATGCTGAACCCGATCACCTGAGGGTGTGAACATGGACGGGTCGGGGGACAATCCGTTTGAATGAAGAAGATCGTCACCATTCCCATCCAGATCCGCTTCGCTGATGTGGACATGGCCCACCACGTGCACAATGGGGTATACCTGCATTGGTTCGAACTGGCCCGCATGGCCTTTCATGATCGTTTCATTCCACGGGACCACGATTGGACCGAACAAGGCCTGATCCTGGCCCGCAACGAAGTGGACTACCGTGTTCCGGTGCGCCTGCACGATACCCTTGAAGCGGACGCGTGGTGCAGTGCGATCGGTACCAAGAGCTTCGACCTGCGTTATACGATCCGGCGTATTGACGGTGAGAGCTCCGTGGTCTGTGCCGAAGGGCGCAGTGTGATGGTGTGCTTCAACTACCGGAAAGCCTGCACCGTGCCCCTTCCCGAACCCTGGCGCATGGCGCTGGAACAGCTGCTTTTGCCCGCATGAAGCATCCTATCCTTCTAGTCGCTCTCGTGCTCTTCACAGCCTGTTCACCGCAGGAACTGCAGTCCATCCTGAACGGTGCGGGGACTTCCACGGCATTGAGCAATGAGGAGGTCGTGGCCGGTCTGAAGGAGGCCCTGCGCACCGGTGCCGAACGCAGCGTGGCCAAGGCCAGCGCGACGGATGGTTTCATGGGCGACGCCCGCATCCGCATCCCCTTTCCCCCGGAGGCCACCAAGGTGAAGAACACCCTGTCCGACCTGGGCATGCGCCAACCCGTTGAGGACTTTGAACGCACGCTGAACAGGGCGGCTGAGCAGGCGGCGAAGGAAGCCGTGCCCGTCTTTGTAGAGGCCATCACGAGCATGACCATCCAGGACGGCTTCAACCTATTGCGCGGTGGCGAGAACGCGGCCACCAACTTCCTGCGCGACCGGACCAGCGCATCGCTCCGTGCGCGCTTTGAGCCCGTGGTGGCGCAGGCGACCCGCGAGGTTGCCCTCACCAGCTACTGGCAGCCGCTGGCCAGTGCCTACAACACGGCCACCCTGTTCACCGGCGGCACGGCGGTGGATCCCGATCTGAACGCCTACGTCACCACCAAGGCCATGGACGGCCTGTTCCTGCTGCTCGCGGAAGAGGAACGCAAGATCCGCGTGGATCCCCTGGCGCGCACCACCGACCTGTTGCGGAAGGTCTTCGCCGCACAGTGAAAGTGCATCGGACCGCGCATCACCTTCACGCCCACAGGCTGTCAACATGGAAGCGGTCCCTTCATTCCCCATCTTCGCAGCATCATGCACGCCATCACCCTCACCCCACCGGGCACCATCCTTCCTCCCAGCGAACTGGTCCTGAACCCCGATGGTTCCGTCTATCACCTGGCCCTTCGTCCCGAGCAGTTGGGCGACCTGGTCTTCGTGGTGGGCGATCAGGGACGTGTGGAACGCATCAGCCGCCATTTCGAGAAGGTGGAGCATCGTGTGCAGAACCGTGAGTTCGTGGCGCATACCGGGGTGTACAACGGCACCCACGTCACCGCACTGAGCACCGGCATCGGAACGGACAACATCGACATCGTACTGAACGAGCTCGACGCCCTGGCGAACATCGACCTCGTGCAACGCACGCCACGGGCGACACAGCGGTCGCTGCGCATCATCCGCCTCGGCACCTGCGGTGCGTTGCAGGAGGACATCCCCGTGGACAGTCGCATCGTCAGTGCCTTCGGGATCGGGCTGGACAACGTCTTGCACTACTATGCCTATGAGAGCACCGGTGCCGAGCAACGCATCCTTACCGCGTTGCTGGATGCGACCGAATGGCCCGATAACCTGCCTGTGCCGTATGTGGCGGAAGGAGACCGCAAACTGGTGGACCTGCTGGGCCACGACAAACATGTGGGGCTGACCCTCACGGCGGGTGGTTTCTACGGACCGCAGGGTCGTCAGCTGCGCTTGCTTCCCTCGGTGGACGGTTTGAACGAGCGCTTCACGGCCTTTGAGGCGGAGGGGCTGCGCTGCACCAATTTCGAGATGGAGACCAGTGCCCTCTACGGACTGGGCGGCATGCTGGGGCATCGCGTCTGCACCATGTGCACCGTGGTGGCCAACCGGCTGCGGAAGGAATACAGCAAGGACCATGACGCGGCCATCGATAAGATGATCACGGAGGCATTGGAACGAGCGACGCTCTAGGTTGCTCTCACTTGGCCGGCGGGTCGGGCTGCTTCACACTGATGCTGCCCACCTTCAGGCGGACGTCCTTTTCCTTTTCACGCTGTTCGCTCTCCTCCTCCTCCGTGGTCAGGTTCATGCGGCGCCTGACCTCGAACCACAGTTTCCTGCCCAGGAAGCTCAGGCTTTCTCCGGTGTCCAACTGCTCCGTGGTGTTCGGCTTTACCGTGGTGGCGGGTGCGGCCGATGGCACCGTGGCGACCGGCTTTTGCGCTGTGGTGGTGGGCTTGGCCGGCTCCTGGGCATGTAGCAGCGCAGCGGTGGTCATCGCCAGCAGCGACACCAGCATGCGAGTACCGCGACGGTCGTACGTGCCCATGGTGGGCGAAAGTAGGAGCGGCACCGCTACATTCGGGCGCTGCCCAGCCATGGTATCCACCACTTGTCCCAATTGTTCCGCCGACCTGCGCCCGGCCGATCACTACTGCCCGAACTGCGGCCAGGCCTCCATCGGTGACGGATCGCTGAAAGGCTTCATGGAGCAGTTCCTCGGCGACTACTTCACCTTCGACTCCAAGATCATCCGCAGCCTGATGCCCTTGCTGTTCAAGCCCGGCAAGCTCACGCAGGAATATCTGCTGGGTCGACGCGCTCGCTACATCCCGCCCCTGCGGATGTTCATCTTCCTGAGCGTGATCTTCTTCCTCATCATCGGCTGGTCGGGCGCAGGCACCGACGGACAAACACCGGTGGAGGACCTGCAGGACCAGCTGTTCTGGGATTCGTTCTTCTCCTCCATCCTGCCCAAGCTCTTCTTCCTCTTCCTCCCGCTCTTCGCCCTGCTCCTTCATCTCTTCTATCGAGATCGACCGGCGACCTTTGAGAAGCCCTTCATCTTCAGCGCGCATTTCCACGCCTTCGTCTTCCTGGCCTTCACCATCTATGGGGCGGTCTCGCGCCTCTTCGCGTCCTGGGGGCTGGTGGAGGTGAACCTGTTCCTCATCATGGCCTTCCTGCTCTATACGCTGGCCTATCTGTGGGTCGCGATCCGCCTGGTGATGCCCCGGCCTTTGGGTCGGCACCTGTTGCTGTTCACGGGCCTGCTCGGCTCGTACCTGCTGGTGCTGATGCTCTCGTCCCTGCTGGCGGTGTGGATGCTGCGCTGATCGACCGTCGTCCAACCCCGTCCGCTGCGTACCTTCAACAGGCCGATGGTGGAAACATCGGCCGAGTGGGGCCGGGCTTCCCCTCCGCGCCGGTCTAGTTTCGCCATCATGCTGCACCCATGAGGAAGCCCAGGCCATGAGCGAGACCGAGATCCGCGCCCTCATCACCTTGATCGACGATCCCGACGAAGGGATCTACCTCCATGTGCGTGACCGCATCGTGGCGCTGGGTGTGCCCGTGGTGCCCGTCCTGGAGCAGGCGTGGGAGGTGGACGACCTCGGTGACCTGTTCCGCGACCGTATCGAGGACATCCTGCACACCATCCATCTGGCTTCCGTGCGCGACCGCCTGATCGCCTGGCGGGAAGGTGGATGTGAGGACCTGCTGGAAGGGGCGCTCATCATCAGCCGGTACCGCTATCCCGAGATGGATGAGCAGAAGGTGAAGGCCCGGCTGGCCGCCATCCGTCAGGATATCTGGCTGGAGCTGAACGACCAGCTCACCGCGTTCGAGAAGGTGCGGGTGTTCAACCACATCTTCTTCCAGGTGCATGGCTTCCACGGCAACAAGCGCAGCTACCACGCGCCACAGAACAGCTACATCAACGAGGTGCTCGATACCCGCAAGGGCAATCCCCTGTCGCTGGCCATCATCTACCAGGTGATCGCCGAGGACCTGGGCCTGCCGCTCCACGGCGTGAACCTGCCGAACCACTTCGTGCTGGCCTATCTCGATGAGGACAGCATGGGCGGTTCGGAGCACGGCGAAGGTGCGGGCGACAATGTGCTGTTCTACGTGAACGCCTTCAGCGCCGGCGATATCCTTGGACGGAACGAGATCATCGAGTTCCTGGAGAAGTTGAAGATCGATCCACGGCCCTCGTTCTTCGCGCCCTGCACCAACCTGGAGATCGTGCGGAGGCAATTGAACAACCTGGCGAACAGCTACGAGAAGCAGGGCGACAGCGAGCGCGCAGCGGACCTGGAAGGACTGCGGGCCCTGCTCGGCAGTGCCGAAAGTCCGGATGACCAGCCCTGAGCGTCAGGCGTAGCAGACGATCATCCCTCCCCTCCCCTTCCGTCCTTCGCCATTGATCAGCCGACCAGGATCCGTCGCACGGTAACCGCGATGATCCGGAGGTCCATCCACAGGCTCTGTTCGCGCACGTACCTGAGGTCCAGCGCCAACTTCGCGGGCATCACCTCCTCGATGTAGGTGCGTTCCGGATCACTGCTCCGGCCCAGGATCTCATTCTCGTTGATGTAGGCGATGCTGGCCAGGCTGCTCAGTCCGGGTCGCACATCCAGCACGGCCCTCTGTTCGTCGGTGTACAAGGCCACGTACTTGGGGACCTCCGGCCTCGGCCCCACGATGCTCATGTCGCCCCAGAGGATGTTCAGCAGTTGCGGGAGCTCATCCAGCTTGCTGCGCCGAAGCACATGGCCGATCCCGGTGATCCGCGGGTCGCGCTCCCCCACCGTGATCTGTCCCTGCGATTCACTTCCCGGCCGCATGGTGCGGAACTTCAGCAGGCGGAAGTGACGTCCATCCCGCCCCACCCGCACCTGACGGAAGAAGGGCCCGCCCGAGGAACCGGAGGAGACCGCGATAATGATCACCACCAGGACCGGCGACAACAGTAGCACGGCCAGCAGGGAACCCAGGATATCGAACGGACGCTTCGCCATGGCCCCTGCGCCGATCACGCCAAAACCTCGTCCACTGCAGCGATCACGGCCGCGATCACCTCATCCACCTGCGCATCGCTCAGGTCGTAGTAAACGGGCAGGCTGATCTCGCGGCTGTATTGCGCGTAAGCGTTCGGGTGGTCCACGATCCGGTGACCGGCCTCCCTGTAGAAGCTGAGCATGGGCAGCGGGATGAAGTGCACATTGACGCTCACTTCCCGTGCGGCGATGGCGGTGATGATGGCATCGCGCTGCTGCTCGGTGGCCGATGCGATCCGCAGCATGTACAGGTGGTAGCTCGAGGTCCGGGAAGGTCTTCCTTCCTCATGGTCCTCAAAAGTGGGCAGCACGAAGCGCGGGTCGGCGCCCAATGCAGCGGAGTATCGTTCGCAGATGGCCTTGCGCCGCGGCAGGGTCTCGCTCTCGTAGCGGTCCAGTTCCACCAGCCCGATGGCGGCCTGCAGGTCGGTCATGTTGCACTTCCACCCGGGAAAGCTCACATCGTATCGCCAGGCGCCGGGCTGTGTCTTGGCCAGGGCGTCCTTGCTCTGGCCATGCAGGCTCATGGTGTTGAAGTAGGCGTAGAGCTCGGCATGGTCGAAGGGCTCGGGCAGGTGGAAGGCCAGGGCCCCGCCCTCGGCGGTGGTCAGGTTCTTCACCGCATGAAAGCTGAAGCCCGTGATGTCGGCCTGGGCGCCCACGGGCCGTGCATCGATGCGTGCCCCGAAGGAGTGTGCCGCATCGCTCATCACCAGTGCCCGACCCAGTCGCATCTGTGGGTTGCTGCCCGCCACGCGCAGATTCACCGCAGGTGTGAACAGCGCACAGGACTCCTCAGCGATGCGCATGATCTCGCCGATGTGCGAGGGAAGCCCACCGATGTCCACCGGAATGATGCACTTGGTGCGGGGCGTGATGGCCTTGCGCAGGGCCTTGGGGTCCATGGTGAAGTCGTCCAGCACATCCACCAGTACCGGACGGGCACCCACGTGCATCACGATGTTGGCGGTGGCGCAATAGGTGTAGGCGGGAACGATCACCTCATCACCGGGCCCCACCCCGAACCAACGCAGCACCAGTTCGCAGGCGTTCGTCCAGCTGTTCAGGGCGATCACGCGGTCCACACCGCAGTAATCCGCCAGCCGCCGCTCGAACTCCTTGGTGCGCGGGCCGGTGGTGATCCAACCGCTGCGCAGAGCCTCCTCCACGGCCTTCACGGTGCGGTCATCGATGCGGGGGGGGCTGAATGGGATCATGAGGGGCGTTGGACAGGGTTCGGGGCAACAGCGACCGAAGTTCGGGCCTGGGAGGTCAACAGCCCCAGAAAGAGCCCAAAGAAGACCACTCCGGCCTGCACCTCCAGGACCGATTCCACGGTAGCGTTCACCATGAACAGCAGTATGAAACAGACCAGCAGAAGGTCCCGTTCGCGCCATCCCCGGATCAAGGGCACAAGGACCACCAGCAAGGTGATGACCAGCCCGGGCCAACCCAGGGCCACAGCGGATTGCAGGAATTGGCTGTGGCTGTTAAGCCGACGCTGTGCAGCTTCCGTGGCGTTCTTCTCTTCGTAGCACTCCATCAAGGCGTGTTTGATATCACCGGTGCCAGCCCCCAAGGGGGCCTGTTGCAGTCGTTCCACACTGCACATCCAAGCCACCAGACGCATGGCATTGCCATCGGTGGATGCATAGATGCCCGGATCGGCATCGATGGCTCGCTCCACGGCTTCCCAAGCCGCGGCCATACGTGCCGAGACCAAGGCTGCCTGCGACCAGATGCCCAAGGCGATCACCACGGCGGAAGCGCTGAGGACAAGGATCCGCACACGTCCCTTCAGGCGATAAAGGGCCGCGCCGATGAGCAGCAGCAGGATGGAACCCAGGCCGATGATCCCGCTCTTGCTGGCCAGCATGACCGTGAAGACCAGGATCACCGGTAGAACGACCGGAAGCACCATCCTCGACCATCGCTCTCGCATCTGGCCACCGATAAGCTGAACGCCCCAGTAGGCGATCACCCAGCAGGTGTACCAAGCGGTGTAGCTGGGGTGCAGTTCATGGGACAAGGAACTTTGGCTGAAACAGTTCGACAGACCCTCTGCCGTGAAACAGGTCCACGCCTTGTGCACGCCCAGGGACACAGCAATAAGGGTTCCGGCCGTGAATGCCAGCATGCTGGCCCGCAGCGTGTCCGGACGTCCCATGCCAACGGCAGCGGCAGCTATGGGCAACAGCAGCAGGCCGAGCTTCACTTGCAGGTCGAACAGGCCGAAATCCACATCGGATGTCCAGGACATTCCCACCACATGCAAAACATAGTAAATGAACAAGGGCCAGAGGGAGGTCCGGTCGATGGTGGGCCGGTTCCGGATCGCAAGGACCAGGCAGAGCACGATGGCGATGGCCAGCGGTACGGGGACCAGTCCACCGTCGATCGGCAGCAGCACGCACACCAGGAGCCATGCCCACCGGGCCATCCGCCCGATCACCGGTCGGTCAAGGAAGTGGTCGGTGCTCATGGTCGATGCGCTACGATCGGTAAGGATAAGGACATGGACCGGTCATTCGTAAAGCATCAGATGGACCGGTCCCCTTGGAAGAGGTAACGGTGGAGCTTCCTCCATGTGAAGACATAGGCGTGTGCCCTGGTGTCCTTGCGGAACAGTGTGAGTAGCCCGAAGGCCACGAACCGGGTAAGCACGTGCAGGTAGATCACAAGTACCAATGCGCCCGTCGCCAGCGTGCCGGCATGTTTCCGGGAGAACTTGATCCGGCTGATAAGCTGGTTGCTGATCACCCGGTCCATGTTGCGCTTGGCGCTCTGGCCTCCGATGTGGAGGATGGCCGGCTCATGGAAGTACCAGCAGTGGCCTCCGTCCTGCCGCACCCGGACGCAGAGGTCGACGTCCTCCATCCAGAACATGTCGGGGTCCAGGCCACCGATCCGGTCGTACACCTCGCGGCCGAAGAGCATGGCCGCACCCGAAACGAAGCCGGGTTCGAAGTCGGTGGCGAAGCGATCGCCGGCGTAGCCTCCCACCCCGGACAGGCGATGGAGATAAAGCAGTTCCAGGAACGAATTGGCCAGCCCGGGGACCTTCCAGGCCGATACCTGCAGGTCACCGTTGGGGTTCAGCAACCGTGGGCCGGAGACGGTCGCTCCGACAGCGGTATGCCGATCGACCCATGCCCCGATGCTGCCGGGGAGCACCACGGTGTCGGGATTCAGCAGCAGCATCAACCGGCCTTGGGCCATCGCCATGGCCTGGTTGTTCGCCGGGGAGAAGCCCACGTTCACGGTATTCGCGACCAGGCGCATTCCTGGGAATTCACGGGCGACCATCTCCGCGGATCCGTCCGTCGAGGCATTGTCCACCACGATCACCTCGTGCTGAAGCTCCACCTCCCGTTCAATGGAACGCAGGCAGTCCCGCAGGATCGCCTTCGTCTGGTACGAGACGATGATGATGGAGAGGATCGGGGAAGGGTCCATAGATCGAAGCGCGTGGTCGGGTAACCGTTGAATGCGTGTCCAGGATCAGTGCGCTGAATTGACCGGTGCTATCAGGTGCCGGAAACGCTCCGGATGATGCTGGACATAGGCCGGAAAGGTGCTGTCGATAGGTACACTGCGATAAACGAAATCACGTCCGAAGATGTCCTCGCCATTGGCGATCGCCCGCTCGATCCGTTCGCGACTCTTATAGTCGGTTGAATTGTACTCAGTGTGTGCAAACGCTTCAATCTTCTGTATGATTCGGTCCACCCCACCTAGATAAGAGAAATGCCATCCGCCGTTGTTCACGAACCGTACTGTCCATCCTCGTTTTCTCAGTTCCCACCACAGCCTGCCCATCCAATATATCCGATTGACGAACTTGGGATGGAATCGATTGGACATGAGCCTGGCAACATCCCGATACTCCTGCAAGGGGTGCGCAATAGCACCCCGTGGAAGGGCCACAGCACCGTGCCAAGCATAAGTGGCAGCATTGTGCAACGTACTGTTTAAGCAGTTCAGGTAGTAGTAGTACATCTGTTGACGGAACAGACTGATATGGCCATAGGCACAGGCCTCAAGCACCTTTTCGGGCCGGGGTATCTCGTCCACATCGGAAATCATGATGAGGTCTTCCGGATCGCATTCGGTCAGTCCATTGATGATCGAATTGCGCTGGTGTTTCTCAAAGACCCATGCATCTCCCGCAGTATTGTCGGGATAGGTATCCACGACGACGTGGATCAACTTATGATGAAAGGCGGAGAATCGATCCTTGTTCAACTCATAGAACAGGGGTTTCGGTTTGCCTTGGTGGCTCAGCGTGGCTTCCACCAGCACGAACTTGTCCACGACTCCGTCCAATTCGTTCAGCCGGATCTCCAGCAATTCCAGTTCATTGAAGAAAGTGAAGCAGTCGTAGGTCCTCATCGGTTCCGGAATGGACGTGTAAGTAGCCAGAAGGGAAGAATGATGATCGCCAGCATCAGGACGAGGAAGGGTAACATCGTTCCCAAGGTTGAAGTGAAAGCAGGAAATCGGTGCTGCATCACAAGGCTTTCAAGAAAATAGTCCACATAGCGCAGCAAAAGCTCTATCCGAACCGAGATCGAAAAGCCACCGGTATTCCAAAGGTTCTGGAGCACGGGTAGAAGATTGCTCTGCATGCGTGGTAGATCCTTGCTCAGGCCTCTTGGATTCACCCTGACACCCGAGCGGCATGCCGGGTCGTCCATATAGTGGAACCCATTCCCTGCTGCAGCGATCCGGAACCAAAGGTCCAGGTCCTCTACGTAGCGCAATTGTTCACGGAACAGGCCGGTGGTCGATAGGACCGTTGCCCTGAACAGGACCGTGACCGGGCGGAAAATGTTCCCCTTCAATAAGCGAGCGATCACCGTATCCCCATTCCCGGAGATCTTCTCGGAAGGTGCATACTCACCGGGTTTGCTTAGGTCCGGTGCCTGGTCGAAATGGATGAAATCCGAGTAGACAACAGAAATATCTGGATTCGCTTCCATGAACGCGACCTGTCGTTCCAGTTTTTCAGGTGCAAGCACATCATCCGCATCGAGTAGCTGGATGTACGTACCTCGCGCCCTGCTCAATCCTCTATTTCGAGCAGCCGAGACACCGGCATTTTGCTCCATACGTAGATAAAGGAACCGCTCGTCACGGGCGGTGAATTCGCGCACCACGTGACTGGTGTCATCCTTGGATGCATCATCGATGATGATGCACTCCCAATCCTGCATGGTCTGGCATTCGACGGACCGCAAGGCATCAGCGATCAGGTCCCCGAAATTGTAGGTGGCCGTTATAACCGTTACCCTGACCTGCCTCGCCGTGTTCATCGTCCAATGATACGGTTCAAGGCCGCGTAGGTGTGATAGAGCCAGTACCAGAACGTAGGCGCGAATTGTTTCTGTATGGCCTTTCGCTCGGCTGCCACCCGCGCCTTCTGGCCGGGATCGGAACTGAGCCCTTCCGTGTTGAATACGCTCACAGTCAGGTCCAGTTTTCGAAGCCTGAGACCGCCATCCCAGAATGACTGGGCGAACAGAGCATAGTCTGCCGCAATGCCATACCGTGTGTCGTACCCGTTATAACGCCTGAGGAGGTCGGTGCGGATGAATTGTGCGGAATGACCGACCACCTCTTTCATGAGCCAGGCCGACGTCATTTGGGCCGGATGTAACTTGACGCAGTAGCGCCCACGGTGATCCGCCAGTTCGGAATCGCCGTACACGATGTCGACCTCCTGCGCCAACGCGGGAAGCACATGTTTGATCACCCTGTCGTTGGCGAACTCATCTCCGGCATTCAGGAAATTCACGAAGGGTGATGTAGCCATACGCCAACCCTTGTTCTGCGCGTCGTAGATCCCGGCGTCCTTCTCGCTCACCCACTGTGTGATGCGGTCCCGGTTCCGCTCGATCACCTCCACGCTGCCATCCGTCGATTCACCATCCACCACGATGTATTCGAAGTCCTGCGCTGTCTGCGCGAACACGCTGGCCAAGGTCCGTTCCAGCCCGACCCGGTCGTTGTAGCAGATGGTGATGATGCTGAGCCGGTGCTTCATGGCTCGCTGTCGTAGATGCGTTGATATTCTTTCGCGACCGTTCGCCGGTCGTAGCGCTGCGCGGCCTGCTGGGCGATCGCGAGGGGATCCCAGGTCATGCCCAGGGCTGCATGGATCGCCGCTTCGAGGGCCGCGCTGGTGTGTTGCTCCACGAGCATCCCGTTCCCGGCGTGGACCTGCACGGGTATCCCCCCCACGTTGAACGCCACCACCGGTGTGCCGCACAGCAGGGATTCACTGATGGTGTTCGGCAGGTTCTCCGCCATGGAGGGCAGCACGAACAGGTCCGC
This sequence comes from Flavobacteriales bacterium, assembly GCA_041749915.1. GTDB lineage: Bacteria > Bacteroidota > Bacteroidia > Flavobacteriales_F > PHOS-HE28 > PHOS-HE28. The sequence continues at coordinate 11,466 of JBGTAJ010000196.1, read as the reverse complement.
GGCGGAATAGTGCAGGGCCAGTTGCTCCATGGAGGTGATGTACCCGGCATCGTGCACGGGAATGCCTTCCGGGAACGAACCGGAACCTCCGCCCACGCTGAGCAGCAGGACGTTCTGTTCGTGCATCCTCTTCAACCCGGGAAGCAGGAACTGCATTCCCTTGCGCGGGTTGTTCACGTCCAGTGCATTGAACAGGATGACCTTCCGATCGGACGGAATGCCGAGTTGTACCCGTGCTGCCGCCCGGTCCCTGTTCCGGAAGTGCGCCACATCGAAGCCGTTGGGGATCACCCAACAGCTTCGGCCCTGCATGATGGTACTGGCCTCCGCCCTATCGGCCAACCAGCGTGAGGGGGCCACGAGTTGCAGCCGATCGGCCGGGAAACGGGTCAGGGCCCTTTGCTTGCAGCTCCAGTAGGTATGCGCCTGGTGCGGATCGCACAACTGCGGACAGTTCTCGCACGCCCTGCGATAACCGGTACAGTCGTCCGCGTGATGGCAGCCACCGGTGAAGGGGTTCATGTCGTGCAGGGTCCACACGATCCGCTTGCCGCATTTGCCAAAGAAGCGGTCGAAGTCGATCATGCCATAGCTGACCCAATGCAGGTGGATCACATCGGCCGCTTTGACCAACGGATGTTCCAACACATCGAAGAAGGAATACGGCAACGTGAAGATCTCGAAACCCGGCGGTCGGCCTTGGAGGTTGCGGTTGCCGGGTCCAGTGCTCCGGTCATCCACCAGACCTGTTCGTTCCAAGAGCCTGCGGGACTTGTACCGCAGTTTGTCGATCGTCTCTGAGGTGCCCAGTTGGAAGGGCTCCACCACCGTGTGCCGGGGGATGTCGTTCCGGGTCTTGTTGAGGGTGAGCAGATCGGAGTCCACCCCACTGTCCAACAGGGCCAGGTGCAGCTGGATGGCCGCCATGGCGGCTCCGCCGAAATCGCTGGTATTGAGGTGAACGACCCTCATCCCCTGAAGAAGGCATCCATCCTTTTGCGGAACACCGGGCCATCCCAGTCCCTGACGAGGAAACGCGGGAACTTGAACAGCGGCGAGCGCGCATGCACGATGCCCGGATAGTTGGCCGCCACATGCGTGAAGCCCATCTGCTCCACGATTCGAAGTGTCGTGGCATTGAAGTCGGCACCCGTGCCGAAGGGATAGGAGAAGTACGGCACAGGGATCCCGAGCATGGCCTCCAGTGCTTCCTTGGACCCACCGATCTCCCGGCGTTGCTCATCCTCACGTTGGTAACCCAGGGAGGAATGGCCGACGGAGTGCGCGCCGATGACCACGGAGGGCGAGGTGGCGAAGTCACGCAACTGGTGCACCGTCATGGGCAAGTGCGTGGGCCGGGCGTGCTCGGAGCGCAGTGCGATGCGCAGTCGGCCCAGCAATGCATCCCGTTCCGCCGAAGGCAGCTGACGCAATTCCGCTAGCAGGTAATGGTACTCCGCGAGCATCGGGCCGAGGACGGGTTCCGTGTCGAAGCACCAGTCCAGCCGGGTCCCGTGGCTGTCGAAATGAAGTTCGCGTGGGAGCTCCCTGTTGGTCAGGAGCAGGCGTTCCAATTCATCCCACCAATACTCACGGCCGGATCCCAGGTATCCCGAAGTGATGTAGAACAGGGCCTGCACGCCATGCTTCTCGAGGATCGGGCGCGCGTGGATGTGGTTGTCCGCATACCCATCATCGAAGGTGAGCAGCACCGCGTTCCGGGGGAATCTCCGACGATGCCGCAGATGCCGGTCGAACTCCTCCACGGTCAGCAGGTGATAGCGCTCCTTCAGGATGGACAGGTGCGCATCGAAGTGAGCGGGCCCAACGGCCAACAGCTGGGGATCGGTGTCCAGATCGGCCACGCGATGGTAGAGCAGCACCGCACAACTGCCGTAAAGCCACGTGTCCCGCTGGGTGCGCAGGCGCTGCACCGCCGGCCGCAGGGCGTCCTTCAGGCTATCCGCGAATGGCATGGATGTCGAGTTGCATGTCCATCGCGGCATCCTCCAGACCGGCGAAGGGATGTTGGTGATGCACCCCGATCCGGTTGATGTAATAGCGGAAGCCCTGATCGGCCAGCACGGCCAGGAGGTCGTGCAGTTGCTGCTTCTTGTCCGGGAAGGAATGGTACTCCACGTAGAGGTACTTCACCCGCTTCAGTTCCTCCGCACAATCCAGGATCACAGGGACCTCCGCTCCCTCGATGTCGATCTTCAACAGGTCGATGGCCGCGTGCTGTTGGAGTACCTCCTTCAGGCGTACCGAGGGCAGATGCACCGCGTTCTCCTGCCGCATGATGGAACCGCCATCGGCACCTTCGCTTCCGAAGGACACCCCATCCCCGTGGATCCAGACCGCCTCTCCCCTGCACTCCACATCCGTGATCCCGTTCGCCGCCAGGTTCTCCTTCAGGCAGGCCAGCACCGTCGGGTCCGGTTCAAAGCAGATCACCCGCGCCTTGGGATGGCGGCTCTTGCAATAGAGCACCGACACACCCACATTGGACCCACAATCGATGATCAGCGGTGAGGTGCTGCCGGTCGTGAATTTCATCCGCTCCTCCGCGAAGAACTCCTGGACCTGCCAGGCCACCGACAGCAGGTCGGTGACCTTGATGCGGAAGCCCTTGTAGCTGATCGTGGTCGGTGTGTAGCGCGGGAAGGACGAGCCCTTCGCGATGAGCAATGCCTCCTCCGAAGGCTTGCCATGGATCAGGCGGCGCACGATCCTCTTCATGGCGCTTTGCGGGCTACGATGGTGATCACCACGGGATAGTCCTCGTCCGTCCGGTCCAAGTGGTCCTTGTCGCATTCCTCCGTGGCGAAACCCTTGAACAGACAGGCCGCGGCGTATGAATTGCCGAAGAGCCCCACCTCCACGTTGCCCTTACCGAAGACGTCCTCGAACATGCGCTGTGCCGATCCCGGCGTGAAGCGCCAAAAGTCGCCCCACTGGTCGGCATCGTACCGGGAGATCTGCACCAACCCGGCCACGGTGACCAAGGCATTCCCCCCCGGCTTCAGGCTGTGGTAGAGCCCGCGGATCGCCTGCTGATGATCGTAGATGAAGTTCAGTGTCTGGGTGCAGATGAAGGCGTCCAGTTCTGCCTTGGGCAGGGTCTCGTGCCGCGTCAGGTCGCCGGTGCGCACGGATGGGCCGGGTTCTCCGGTGTAGCGCAGCACCTCGGATCTCACCGGAGCCGAACCGAACATCCGCGTGTAGAGGGCCTCCTCGATCTCCATGACATGCCCGGTGATCAGGGCCCGCTTATCCTCGAGAAAGCGCTCGATGAAGTAACGGTCCACGGGGGTGCCACGGTCGAAACCGAAGACGCGCGAAACGGGCTCGAAGGCCAGCTGGCCCGGAACCGCAGTGGTACCGGACCTCCGTCGCACGTACCATTGTTTGAAGCGCACCGGTAAGGCGCGCCAGACACGGCCTTTCACCGAGGTGTCATCGGCTCCTTCGAAATTGCGCTTGGCGTACGCGGTCCATTGGGCAAAGGCTTCCGGGGTCTCCTCCACGGGTATCCGCTCCATGGGAACGGCGTCCTCGGCGAGCAGCAGGTCGCGGTTGTGGTCCGTGTCCCCCACTTCATGTGTGGCACCGGAGCCGAAGCCCTTGTTGAGCGCCAGGGTGGTCCTTGGGAACAAGTTCACTTTGCCCTGTAGGATGCAGTTGGTCGTCCACCGGATCGCCCAGCTGTCGATCTCTCCCTTGATCTGGGCCTTCAGCATGGCCGAGAAGTAGGACACCTGGCCATCGGCATCCAGTCGCCCGAGCAGGTCCCGTCGCTTCAGCTCGGCCATCAATTTGGTGCCATCCTTCTCGAACAGGTCCCAGCTCCGTTTCCACGTGGCCCAGGCCAAACTGTCCGGATAGCGCAGGAAGAAGCTGCCCTTCAAGCTGGCCGGGTCGGCGAAGTAGTTCCACGACCCCACCGAGAAGACCTTCTCCTCCTGGGCGTAGGCCTCCAAAGCATCGTTCATGAAGCGGAGGAAGTGCGGTGACAGCACAGCGTCATCCTCCACCACGATGGTCCGACCGAAGCGGTCCACCGCTTGGGTGACACCCTCGATCACGGACCGCGCCAGGCCTTTGTTCACCGGGGCAGCGATCACTTCCACGGCAGCAAAGCCTTGCACGGACGCGGCCATTTCGCGGACCTGCTGGATGGCCTTCCGGTCCTGCTCGGAAGCGTCCGGCTTGGGGCCATCGCAGAACACCAGCAGGGTGCTCTCCTTCGCAAGGTCGTTCTGCGCCAGCCCCTGCAACATGCGCCGCAGGGCAAGCGGACGCTTGTAGGCGAATACGACGATGGGCGCGAGCGTCTTCACGGTTTTCGGTAGATCCGCGTTTCGGAAAAGTCCCGGTTGAAGATCACCGGGGCCATGCCCGCCAGCAGCACCTCCAGCGGGGCCAGGAGGGCCTTGTTCTTCGACGTGTAGTGAACGCGTTCGGCATTGTCCAGGATCAGCGATCCACCGGACCGGAGCTTCTTCAAGCCGTGCACCAGGCAGGAGGTCCGGGCCCGGCCATCCACCATCACCACATCGAAATAGCCGTCCGGATAGGTGTCGATGGCAGTGACGTACTCCTTGAAATGCATGCCGACGTAGTGCGCATCGCTCGATGCGAAATGCGCCGGCTCCGCCGGGTCGGGGCGATCCACCAGCACGCCCTTGGTCGCAGGTCGCGCAAGTCCCGTCCATCGGGCACGCTTCACCCCTTCCATGTGCTTTTCCAGCAGGGCGAACCAGGAGGCATCGTGCTCTGCGGTGACCACCTCAGCCACCCGTTCGTTCCAGAACAGAGTGCTTCCCCCACCTCCGTACTCGAACACGCGGTCCGTCGGCTTCAAGGTCCGCTCCAGCAGGTCGATCGCCGGGAAACTGATCCAGGGCATGCGTTCGCTCATGGAGGTCCTTCCGGCCTCCAGGGCCCGTTTCCACCGGATATAGTAGGCCACCTGAGACCACTTCGCGCCGGCGTGGCGGTTGTACTTGATCTGGCGGAGGAAGTAGATGAGCGGTTCCACTTAGGTCAAGGCGAATGAATGGTCCACGAAGAACGTCCCTTGGTCCTCGGCCGGCGACCGGCCCGTGCCGAAGAAATCACCCGATTCCACATGGAATCCACCGGCGTTCAGCAAGTAGTCCGCGATCTCGCCGTTCACCTTGGAGAAGATGGTGAAGCTGTAGTTGCCGTTGCGGAGCGGGCACTTGGGGATGCGGATGGAGATCCGCGTGGCGCCATCCGCCGTGGGGAACGATTGACCGGAGACCTCGTTGCTGAGGTGCGTGATCCGCTGGCCGTATTGATCGTCGATGCCCATGGCCACCTCCAGGTTGCGCAAGGCATCGCCCTGGGCGCTGATGTCGAAATTGAAGACCACCGAGGCGCCGGACTGTGCGGCGGCGAGTTCCCTGCCCTGGTCATCGCTCAGGTAGAATCCTGTAAAGCGGATAGCCCCATTACCCTGGCGATCAGGGCGGGAAGCGAGGTCCACCCGCGCCGCGGCACCGGAGTCCTTGAGGTATTCGGAGATCACGGCGGGGGTATCACCCTGCGTGACCAGTTGGCCCTGTTTCAGGTAGATGGCCGTGCTGCACAGGTTCTGGATGGCGGCCATGTTGTGCGAGACGAACAGGATGGTGCGACCGCCCATGGCCACTTCCTTCATCTTGCCCATGCACTTGCGTTGGAACTCGGCATCACCCACGGCCAGCACCTCGTCCACCACCAGGATCTCCGGTTCCAGATGCGCGGCCACCGCGAAGGCCAGCCTTACGTACATGCCGGAAGAGTATCGTTTCACCGGGGTGTCCAGGAAGCGCTCGACACCAGCGAAGTCCACGATCTCGTCGAACTTGGCCGTGATCTCGCGGCGCGACATGCCCAGGATGGCCCCGTTGAGGTAGATGTTCTCCCGGCCGCTCAATTCCGGATGGAAACCGGTGCCGACCTCCAGCAGGGAGGACAAGCGGCCATCGATGGTGACGCGGCCCGTGGTGGGGTCCACGATGCGGCTGAGGACCTTCAGCAGGGTGGATTTCCCTGCGCCGTTCCGGCCGATGATGCCCACCCGATCCCCGGCACCGATCTCGAAGGACAGGTCCTTCAAGGCCCAGAACTCGGAGGTGCCACCCTTGGCGGTGGAGCTGCTGAACATGGACCGGGCCTTCTCGGCGATCACATCGCGCAACGCCGTGTAGCGCTCCCGCTGCTTGTGATGCAGGGTGAAGCGCTTCCCCAGCCCTTCCACACGGATGATGGGTGCGCTCATGGTCAGATGATATCAGCGAACCCGCGTTCGGTGCGGCGGAAATGGATGATGCCCACCACGAGCAGCAGCACGGAGATGCCGCACGAGATGGCGAAGCCATCCCAGTGAATGGACTGTGAGGCGCCGAACAGGCAATAGCGGAACCCATCGATCACCGCCACCATCGGGTTGCAGGCGTACAGGTACTTCACCAGGGAGGGCACGGCCGGGTTCGTGAAGACATCCTGGCTGGTGAAGGCCACCGGTGTGACGTACAGGCCGAACTGCACGATGAAGGGCACCACGTAGCGGAAGTCCCTGTACTTCACGTTCAGGGAGGCGATGAGCAGGCCGATGCCCAGGGAGCTCACCAGCGTCAGCAGGATGAACACCGGCAGTAGGAACACCTCGGGACCCGGCAGGTAGGCATGGATTACCATCAGCACCACCATGATCAGGAATGCCACGGCGAAGTCGATCGCGCTGACCAGCACCGTGCTCAAGGGCAGGATCAAACGTGGGAAGTACACCTTGGTGAGCAGGTTCGAATTGGAGATGAGCGAATTGGCCGTTTCACTGAACGAGGTGGCGAAGAACTGCCACGGCAAGGTGGCGGCACAGACCATCAGGATGCGGGGCGTGCCCTCCGGTACGGTGGACCCGAAGAGCCAGCCGATGAACCACATGGCCCCGATGGTGAGGACCGGCCGCAGCACGGCCCACAGGATGCCGATCGCGGTCTGCTTGTAGCGCACCATCACATCCCGCCAGGCCAGGAAGAGCAACAGCCCGCGGTACTGCCACAGGTCCCTCCAATAGTGCTGGCTTCCGGATCCCGGCTCGATGACCACGCGCTGCATCACCATGTCGACCAGCCCACTGCGTTGGCCATCAGGCGGTGAATGAGCGGAGGATGTCGGAACATGAGCGGGATGCGGTCGTTACGGGTGTTCCTCTTGGCGCGCTGCCAACGTGACGAAGGCAGGCCAAATGTAGCAAAGGACCCCGGAAAGGACCGGCTTCGGAGCAGTGCCCCCCCCCTGGCTCAGCGGGTCAGCTTATGCGACGCGGCACCCGGCTCCCGGCGCAGCAGAAGGAAGTCCACGATCCCCTGCAGGTACCCGATACCGTAGGAGCCGTGCAGGACCAGAAAGGCGGCCATGATGCCGGGTACATCGCTCATGGACGCGGATGCTTGGATGGCGCTCACCAGGGCGGCCAGGAGGTACAGTGCCGACCCGGCCGCGAACGCCCAGGCGCACCCAGGGGCCAGCACGGCAGCGATGCCGCCAAGGACCAGGAAGATCACGAACGCGGCTGGAACGAGCTGTCTCCAGGTGGTCACACTGCGATGGATCCGGTTGACATAGACCTTCCAATAGCCGTACTGTCGATATTGGCCGAACAGCCGTTTCAGACCGGACCTTACGTAATAGCGACTGCGGATGCGCGAGGACAAACGGATGCGCCATCCCGATCGGAGCAGGCGATAGTTGAACTCATCGTCCTGGTTCCTGACCAAACGTTCATCGAAGAAGCCCACCTGCTCGAAGACCTCACGTCGGTATGCCCCGAAGGCAACGGTATCCACTTCCCCTTCCCTGGCACCCGTGCGAAAGTGGGCATTGCCCACCCCGAAGGGATGACCCATGGCCAGCCCGATGCGCCGACTGGCCTCGTCCGTGTAAACGTTCTCAATGATGCCGCCCACGCAGCCCGCTTCGGGGTGCGCTGCCAGAAGCGCCACGTTCTCACGAAGGAAGGCGGCATCCACCTCGGCATGGGCGCCGAGGATGATGCCCACGGCATACCCTTTCGGACGCAAGCCGATGTTCATGGCCTGGGGCGTGGTGCGGGCAGGGTTGTCCACCAGTCGGATCCATGGATGTTCCACTGCGACCCGCTCGATCAGCGCCCGTGTGCCATCGTCGCTCATGCCATCGCAGACCCACACCTCCAGCGCGATCCCACTTCGGTCCGCCGCGATCAGGGAGTGCAGGCAACGCTCGATGTAACCCACCTCGTTGCGGCAGGGGATCACCACGCGGACCTTGGTCTTCCCGGGATCGCTCATGGCCGCTGTTGCTTGACCGCGTTCATCAGGACGTCCAACATACGGTCCACACAACCGTTCCAGGCATAGTTCGCCAACACCCGGGCGCGCCCGGCCTGGCCAAGTCGTGCGCGCAGGTCCGGGTCACGCACCAGTCTGGTCAAGGCTTCCACGGCCTTGGCCCCATCGCCGTTGGGCACCACCAGACCGGTGACCCCATCCGTCACCACTTCGGGCAGGCCGCCGGCATCGCTCACCACTACGGGCAGGCCGCAGGCCGAGGCCTCGATCACGGCCACACCGAAGCTCTCCGAGCGGCTCAGGGCCACATAGATGTCCGATTTCGCGAGTTCGGCAGGCACCTGGTCATGCGGAACGGCACCCGTGAACACCGCGCGCTGGGCCAGCCCGGCGGACCTCAACATCTCCTCCAGCCGCGTTCGCTCAGACCCGCCGCCGGCGATACGCAACTGAACAGGTGGCAGGCCCTCCGTTCCGCAGAGCACGATGAAGGCTTCCACCAAGCGGTCCACGCCATAGACGGGCTCCAGCGTCTTCACTGTGCCGATGGTGATGATGGCCTCCCTCCGCTCGGAGGCTCTTGGTCGAAAGCGGTCCGTGTCCACACCGAAAGGAACCACGGTGATCGACAAGGGCCGCTCGGTGAGCGACCGCGTTCGCGCGGCCATCGCCTCGCTCGTGGAGACAATATGGTCGGCATGAAGAAGGTTGCCCACCAACAGCCGCTTATGCCAGTAGCTCTTTTCCGGGAACGCATACACGTCGCTTCCCCATACGTTCAGTACCAAGGGGACACGGCCGATCCACCGGGCCAGCGTTCCGTAGCCGGTGGCATAATGGGCGTTCACCACATCGGGGGCGAGCGTCCTGACCAGGCGTGCCAGTTGGGGGCCGTTCCACACATAACCGAGGCCGTGCCGATGGGGCAGGCTGTGCACCACGACCTGTTCAAGAAGCCCTGCTGCAGGGACATGCTGCGAGACCAGATGCACCTCCACACCCCGTTGCGCGAAGGCGTTCGCCCAGCGCACCGTGTGCACCGAATTGGCCGCCGAAAGGAGTAGCACCCGCATTGCTCGGCGAATATCGGCACTGGACCCTGAGCGTGACCCATCATCCCACTGTGCCTGCACCCTCCTTCTCCGTTCGTCCACGCGAACAGTACCCGCTCTTACTTGTCAAGCGCCACTCATCCGACTCTGCCTCAGCCCTCCGGACACTTCCAGTACCTTCGGCGCCATAGAACCTCGAACCATGGAATTCTTTCAATGGCACTGGTGGGCAGGTCTCGCGATCCTGCTGATGATCGCGGAGATCTTCGTCCCCGGCTTCTTCTTGCTATGTCTGGGGATCGGTGCTGCGGGAGCCAGCGTGGCCGATGCCGTGGGCCTGGGCGCCCCCGGTCAGCTCATCGCTTTCTCGGCCTTCAGCCTGATCGCCTTCTTCACCATCCGCCCGCTGCTGATGAAGCGCATGTGGAACACCCCCGAGGTACGCACCAACGTGGAGGCCCTCGTCGGTCAGCGCGGCAAGGTGACTCAGGACTTCGACCCCGGACTTCGCCTCGGCCGCGTGTCCGCCGCCGGTGACGACTGGCGCGCCGAGTCGGTGAACGACCGGGCGCTGCGCGTGGGCGACCTCATCGAGGTGGTCCGCGTGGAAAGCAATACGCTCATCGTGAAACCGGTCGAACTGGCCTGACCACAGACACTCCTCTTCTCCGTTAAATCCCTCAATCCCCTCCATCCATGACATCCGGAACCGTTGTACTCCTGCTCCTTGCGCTCTTCATCGTGTTCATCATCGTGAAGGGCGTGCGCATCGTGCAGCAGAGCGAGGCCATGGTCATCGAGCGCCTTGGCAAGTACCGCACCACGCTCACTGCGGGCTTCAACATCCTCATCCCCATTTTCGACAAGCCGAGGGAGATCGTGTTCCGCTTCACCCGCGACCTGCCCGACGGCAACAAGTATGTGCAGTTCGTGAAGAAGGAGCGCATCGACCTGCGCGAGACCGTCTATGACTTCCCGCGCCAGAACGTGATCACCAAGGACAACGTGATGACGGAGATCAACGCGCTGCTCTACTTCCAGGTGATGGACCCCGTGAAGGCGATGTACGAGATCGAGAACCTGCCCCTGGCCATCGAGAAGCTCACGCAGACCACCCTGCGGAACGTCATCGGCGAACTGGACCTGGACGAGACCCTTACCAGCCGCGACACCATCAACATGAAACTGCGCCAGATCCTGGACGAGGCCAGCAACAAGTGGGGTGTGAAGGTGAACCGCGTGGAACTGCAGGACATCAACCCCCCGCGCGACATCCGCGAAGCGATGGAGAAGCAGATGCGTGCCGAACGGGACAAGCGGGCGCAGATCATCGATGCTGAGGGTAGCAAGCGTGCCGCGGTGCTGCAGGCGGAAGGTATCCAGCAATCGGAGATCACCACCGCCGAAGGCCAGAAGCAGGCGCAGATCCTGGAGGCCGAAGGTGATGCCCAGAGCCGCATCCGCAGGGCCCAGGGTGAAGCCGAGGCCATCCGCCTGGTGACCGAGGCCATCAAGGGGACCAAGGCCGATCCCACCAACTACCTGATCGCGATGAAATACCTGGAGACGCTGAAGGAAATGACCAGCGGACAGAACAACAAGGTGATCTACATGCCCTACGAGGCCACTGGCGTGCTCAGCAGCGTGGGCGGCATCAAAGAGATGCTCGATGCGAACAAGACCCTGAAGAGCTGATCAACCACGAACGATAGCAAGCCCTGCGGATCCCTGTCCGCAGGGTTTTTTCGTGGACACAAGGCGTACCTTCATCCCATGCCAGCCTACACCACGCTCTCCGAAGCCGTCAATGACCTGCAACGCAGGGGGTATACGGATGACCTGCAACTTGGCGGTCGTGGTCTGGTCGCCGCCGTGAAGAACGCGGCCCTGGACCCCACGGAGTTCGAGATCGATGAATTCCACCGCTTCGAGGGCAACAGCGATCCGGAGGATCAGAGCATCGTGTACGCCATCAGTTCCGCCACGCACCAGGTGAAGGGCCTGCTCATCAACGCCTACGGGCCGGATGCCAGCAGCATGACCCAGGAGATGGTGCGGAAGCTTGCCACGCA